>JAIXKT010000046.1:10601-92849 GCA_026932145.1 Bacteroidia bacterium | reverse complement strand
TTTATTAACACCAAGTCTTAAAAATACTACTTAATATTGCGTAACATCAGTTATTCACTATATTTTTATAATTTTCAAAAAAGGAACCCCTTTATTTTATAGTTTCCTTTATTCTCTACTATTTAGATAAATTTTTGCTAAGTCATATTTCTATTGCACAATGACTTCAAAAAAGAAAGGCTAATTTAGTTTTTAGAATATTTTAAGTGAATAATAGGTTATGATTCAGAAAGTATGAAAGTTATATTCCATCTTTATCTTATTCATAGCCAGAACCTAATAAGGATATTTTTTTCTCCATGAATTTATGACAAATTTCTTTCGCTGGCGAAAAGATACCATCCCCAGTTGATTGTATTCATTTTGCAGGTTTAGCCAACATTCTGGTTCTGATTGGCTAAACTTTTCTGCATCAATATAATTCTTTTTTAGAAACTCTATAAAGTTTAGGGGAACATTCGGTTTCATTACATTATCGGCGATATTGAACGCTATAAAGAGGAACTTCAGACCAAAGTACGGAGCAAATTTTAAAATACCAGTTTAACAGTCGTTTGGGATTTTGGGTCGCTTCATGCACTCCAATTTTTCCCAAGACGTTATGTTCATGTTCGGCAATGGGGTTTTCTGAAGCCATTGCATAATATTTTTTGGCGCGGTTCCAATCTACTCCGAATACCGTTTCATTGGTCAGGAACCAGTCTCCCATCTTGAGTTGTGCCAGAATATAGCGGTTATGTGTAGCAGCGGTATCTAACCAAGCTACTGCTAAGGTGTCATTACGCTTAGTGCCGCCTCCGGTGTGATAGGCGTGTGCTGCGTGCATGAGGCAAGGCGTGTCGTAGAGTTTTGCCCCACGAATGGCATACTGCAATGCCTTCGTAGAATCCAACTTAACACGTTCATTGGGGCTTAAAAAAGGATCTGGTTTTTCCGAATATAACTCCATCAGCACCCGAATAGCTAATGGATGATTTTTGTCAGCAGCTTTATTTAGATACAAAACGGCCTGCTTAGGGTCGCGTTTGCCATACAAACCACGTGCTAAGGAAACACCATACAAGTATAATCCGGTCGAATCATTTTGATTAGCCGCTATTTTAAGGTATTTCTGAATAGAATCTTTGTCAGTAGTATCCGCATTTTCGTAAGAAAACCACTCTACAAGCCGAAGGCTGGATTCGGAATTCCCTTTTTGGGACTCTATCCGTAAAGAATCTAAATTTATCTGATTTTGAGAATATCCGTAATTCGTCAAAAAAATACTATACCCTAAAACTACCCAACTCCAAACTGCTATTGCTCTAAGCATACGCCCATAAATAGCAAATCTACGGTAAATTTGTGGTTGATTCAATGAGCAAGCGGAGAAGTTTCTGAAATTCTAAACTACGTATTGGTCGTATTTTTGAACGTATTCTTGGTAAACAGTAATAATTCCCTGCTCTAATGAAGTTTTGGCTTTAAAGCCATGTGCATTTAACCAACTAATATCCAATAGTTTACGGTGTGTGCCATTGGGTTTGGAAACATCAAAGATAAGTTCTCCTTCATAACCAACTACACGTTGGATAATAGCTGCTAATTCTGCTATGGAAACATCTTCGCCAGTGCCTACATTGATGGTTTCACGTTGCTTATAGTGTAGCATTAAGTGAAGACAGGCTTCAGCTAAGTCATCCACGTGCATAAATTCACGTCTTGGAGTGCCATCCCCCCAAATCACAACAGAAGGATAGTTATTTATCTTAGCTTCATGAAATTTTCGGATAAGTGCCGGTAATACATGGGATTTTTCTAAATCGTAATCATCATTTGGGCCATATAAGTTAGTGGGCATTAACGAAATAAACTTACATCCATACTGGTCATGATAGGTTTCGCAGAGTTTGATTCCGGCAATTTTGGCTATGGCATAAGGTTCATTAGTAGATTCTAATGGCCCGGTAAGCAGATATTCTTCTTTAATTGGCTGAGGTGCTGCTTTCGGGTAAATACAGGAACTTCCTAAAAAAAGTAGTTTTTTGACCTTATGAACGTATGATTGATGGATTACGTTTGCCTCAATCATCAGGTTATCATAGAGGAATTCCGCACGGTAAGTGTTATTAGCCAGAATACCCCCTACTTTAGCTGCTGCCAAAAAAACATATTCCGGCTGGTGATCTTCAAAAAAAGAAACCACCTCAGATTGGTTGCGTAAGTCTAATTCTTTACTAGAATGTGTAATAATATTAGAATAACCTTCTTTGATTAATAAGCGAACTATCGCTGAACCAACCATTCCGTTATGGCCAGCAACATATATACGTGAATTTAACTCCATTAAAGAGAAAAGCGAATTTCTTTGCGAAGTTAGAATTTTTTAAGTCTCAAACACCAAAAATTTGCTGTCTTTGATGTTTTGTTTCAAAAGCTAAATCTTATTTTTATTTAGTGCAATTTATCTCTTTTGTAAAGCTGTTTCAATACAAAATAAAAAATCAGTTTAAAATCATGTAGTTTTGCAGCATGATTGGCAATCAAAAAATTGTTGTGGTAATGCCGGCATATAATGCCGAACAAACTTTACGGCAGACTTATCAAGAAATTCCTTTTAATATTGTAGATGAAGTTATTTTGGTAGATGATGCAAGTAAAGATAATACAGCGGCGTTAGCTAATAGTTTAGGAATCAAAAACGTTATTATACATCAAAAAAACAGAGGTTACGGCGGAAATCAAAAGACTTGTTATCAAAAGGCTCTTCAAGTTGGGGGTGATATTGTTGTGATGTTACACCCTGATTATCAATATACACCTAAGCTTATTGAAGCGATGGTGTTTCCGATTGCACACGGCTTATTTCCGGTTATGTTGGGTTCCAGAATACTGGGCAAAGGAGCTTTACGGGGTGGGATGCCTTTACATAAATATTTTTTCAACCGGTTTTTGACGTTTTTTCAAAATTTACTAATGAGCCAGAAGTTAGCTGAATACCACACCGGCTATCGGGCTTTCTCCCGAGAAGTGATACTTCGCTGCCCATTAGAGGAAAACTCAGAAGACTTTGTATTTGATAATCAAATGTTAGCGCAAATTGCCTATTTGGGTTACACTATTGGAGAAGTTACCTGCCCCACAAAATATTTTCCGGAAGCATCTTCCATCAATTTTAAGAGAAGTATCGTTTATGGGCTTGGCGTTATGCAGACATCTTGCTTGTATTTTCTCAACAAGACAAAAATCTTGAAATCAGCTATCTTTAATTTTGAAACTGGCCGAAAAATCTCCCTAAAACCAGAGCAAACAGCCTAAAAATCGTAATATTTATTAAAAATAGAGGTTTTTATTCCGGCTAAAATGATAAAGTCGGATGTTGTATTACTTTTTTGGCGAAGAAGCCTATGCGTTAGCCCAACTTCAAAAACCATATTGTATTTTGGATTTATCAAGTATCCGGCCTTAAATTCATTCATAACTAATAGTGAAGAAACTCCTTGCCCTACTTTGTTACCATATTCTTGGGCATAGGTGTAATATGATTTAAAAATATCATGCCCATAATTTGCTGTTCGGGAGGAATCTGCGCCATAACCTACGATGTTTAGCTTCCAGTTTCCGTAGATATTTTGCCGGCGGTAATTTGCAAGTATTAACCATTCCCAAAAATTTGCGCCCTGCGGATGTGCTAATGGCTGATTGTAATGCCCATAACAACTCAAACTTGTCCAATGCTGGTACATAAACGGACGGACAAAATTGAACTCCGTCTGGATATATAAATCTTTGATACCCGCTGTGTTATAGCTTTTTAACCCAACTTGAAAGCCTTGCTTATTTGCCCACCAGCCTTTCTGTGCCCGAATCTCTTTGAGCTTAAATTCATCCAACATCAACTGGGCATAAGCAGAAATGGTGTTGTTAATCTTATACTTAGCCCAAAAGCCAAGCATGGCATTATCCGGAGAACCCACAGAATTTTCTATCGGGCGTAGAAAAATCACTGGATTTAGGTAATTCACATCAAAGCCGCGATAGCTAAGCGTATCCCGCAAACGCCAAATAATACAATCAAAAAAACCGACTGACCAACGCTTATGGATATTCCAACTTAAATAGTGAAATGTACCATATTTTTTATTATAGGATTCAAAGTCATTTTTGGGAATCCTAAGATCTTGAAATTCAGCCCATAAAGCAACATACTTGATCTTCCAGAAAGTAGTCGTGATTTTTAAAAAAGGGTAATTATAGGCGTTATCTGATAAAAATAGGGAACGATAGCCTTCTCCAAAAAAGTTTTTATCATGGCCAAGTTGAAAATTAAAATATTTTCCGGGTGAATATGAAATATAGCCGGAAGCCATTCCGTAGTCGTAGGAAGATCCTTTAAATTTACGGACTTTACCTTGCCCAGGTGCCACTTGGTTGGGAAAGGTACTGGGAGTTCCTTTAATAAAGTCATCTAAATATCCGGGAAATTGGCTTTGATTTTCTACATAATTTGATGATATAGCAAATTTTTGCCCAATGCGGGCATTGATTCTGGCACCGCGTGTGTTTTGGTAAATGCCTCCTTTCTGTGCCATTCCTGCAGAAAAATCAAACAAAGGATCTACATGAATTGCATAATCAGGCGCATTAAGCTCTAACAAATGCTCTTTACGTAACTTTCTCCAAACCCATTTTTCCTGCTTTAAAAAGCTATACGTTTGGTACAAAGAATCTATGTTTATGAATTTTAAGACTTCATCTTGGTTGTATGGCAATATAGAAGTGTGAAAATCTGCCGATAAAGTATTTAGCTCTGCTTCATAACGCAGCCTTTCGTCACGGTTAAGAGAGAGATAGGCAGGTTGTGCAAAAGTAATAGCGGCAGTTATCAAGGCTAACAACAATAGGGAAACTGTTGTACGAAACAAAAACATCATAAGTTAAGATATTTGGGCGAATATAGCTAAGAATGGGCGTTTCCAGAATTTTCTGTGTTTCTTTCTGAAGTTTCTTTTTGGAGTGTTGTTTTGATGTGTTGAATAGCTTTATCAGAAACGCTATCAACTTCAAATACAAAGTTTTTGTAGTTGATAATCTCTCCTTTTTGTGGAAAACGCCCATACAATTCCAATATTAAACCGCCAAGGCTTCCATTTTCTTCGCGTTCTTCCTCAAAAACAGATATATCTATATCCAAAACCCGGCAAACATCGCTTAAACTCATCTTGGCATCAAAAATAAATTGGTTATCTGCTATTTTTGAATACAAAAATTCGTCATCATCAAACTCGTCATTAAGCTCCCCAAAGATTTCCTCTAAAATATCTTCTAAGGTAATGATTCCGGTAGTTCCGCCAAATTCATCCACTACGATTGCGATGTGCAGCATTTTAGCCTTAAATTCTTCTAATAAAATATTGATTTTTTTAGATTCGGGGATAAAGTATGCAGTGCGTATTAGCTCGTTCCAGTTGCTGTCGTTGGGTTTTTTTTCTGCTAATAATGGCAGCAGGTCTTTGGCATATAAAATTCCGATAATGTGATCTACGCTGGATTCATAGACGGGGTATCTGGAATAGCCATTTTCTTTAATAACTGCTATTGCTTGTTCGGTGGTAAGATTTTTGGATAATGCTACAACATCTACACGTGCCCGCTGGATAGAGCGCACGGTTATCCGCCCGTAAGAAACTAAACCTTTTAGCAACTCTTTTTCTTCTTCCGGAGATTCGTCATCAGAGGTCAGTTCAATTGCTTGGCGTAGTTGTTCCTCGGAGATATTTCGCTGCTCTTTAATAATCGGCTTATCTAAAAACCGAGTACCTCTTACCAGCGCCCACGTAATTGGATACAGAATAACTACAAATCCTCTCAAAATTGGGGAAAGCCAACGTAAAACCACACGAGGGCGTTGAGAGGCAAATACTTTGGGCAAAATTTCCCCAAACATTAATAACGTAGATGATATAACCAACAATTCTAAAACCTTCGTTACCCAGATAGGCCAGCCTACGTTGGTTTCTAAATTATGAAGTAAAAAGCTGGTAACAATAACAATTGCTATATTCGCTAAGTTATTGGATATCAGTATAGTTGCTAATAATATTTGTGGTTTTTTTTTAAATGTTCGGATAATTTTTCCGGAGAAGAGAGATTCTTCGTAAAATATAACGGCTTCCGAAGCAGATAATCCGAAAAAAGCCACTTCAAAACTGGACATTATTGCAGAAACTACTAGCAAAGCCACAATGATGAGCCAATACAATGTTGTTTGTAGCAAGACGCTCTCTACCAACATCATTGGGAATATTGTCCCAATACAACAACCAGAAGGGTCCAAATTTTAGCTAAATCCTAAGTGCAAAAGTACAAGTTTTTTTGAAATATCAAATTATGGTTGATAGTATCGAGCAACTACTCCCAAAGGTAATGAATAAGGTTTAGCTGCACGAATCGGTAAATATAACTCTCCTATTTTTAGGTTTTCCGAATTAACGGCGAAATGAGCATTCATTAAATTAGAGAGAATTATAGGGGAAAAGCCCAGCGAATAAACATTTAGCAGCACAAAATGAGGCGGTGGCAATAGTAACTGAGCCGTTAATTGCATTAGTTCGTTAATATGTTCTGCTAATTTCCAGAGTTCTCCTTGTGTGCCGTGCCCGAAGGCCGGCGGGTCTAATAAAATCCCATGATATTTTTGCCCACGAGAAATTTCTCGTTTGATAAACTTCAATGCGTCATCAACTATCCAACGAATATTGTCTATCTTATTAATCGCTGCGTTTTCTTTTGCCCAAGAAACGACTTGTTTGATTGCGTCTAAGTGGGTTACGTTAGCTCCTTGTTGGGCGGCAGCTAAGGTTGCACCGCCGGTATAGGCAAAAAGATTCAAGACCTTAGCATGGGGGATTTTTTGGCAAGTTTCTGCTATAAACTCCCAATTATCAGCCTGTTCCGGAAATAAGCCTATGTGTTTAAATGCTGTTAGGCTAAGTTGAAAAGATAAACGCAGGAGTTTTGATTGGTAGTTAATTCGCCATTTATCCGGTAATTGGTTGTTTTTTTTCAACCAGATTCCGGCATGAGCAGATTTGGATTTATAGGAAATCTGGGTTTGTTTATCCCATTGTTCATCAGTCCATAATTTATCCCAGACGGCTTGGGGCTCTGGCCGGCGAATGACCATTTTACCCCAGCTCTCTAATTTTTCTCCTTTGCCGACATCTAACAGTTCAAAATCTTTCCAAAACTCCGGTGTAAATGTGTAAATCTGCATCTTACTTAAAGAGTTTGGTTCGAGTAGGGTGTTTTTATGGGTAAAGATATTGTAAAACAAGTGTTTCCGGGTTCACTTTGAACAGAGATAGTGCCGCCGTGATTTTGAATGATTTGGCCACAAATATCCAACCCAAGTCCCGTTCCTACACCCCGTTCTTTGGTGGTAAAGAATTTTTGGAATATTTTTTCAATATTTTCGGGAGGTATTCCGGAACCACTGTCGGTTATTTTCACTGTTATAGAATTTTCTTGGGGTAATAAGTCTATTTGGATTTTTCCTCCGTTTGGCATCGCGTGGATTGCATTTTGGATAATATTCGTCCAGACCTGCCCAAGTTCGTCAGCTATTCCCATAATTGGCGGAACGTGTTCCAGATTTACGACCAATTCATAGTTATACTTTAGCTGGTTTTGGTATAGGATTAAAATAGTTTCGATATTTTCTTGCAAATCAACCCATTGCGGTTCGGACGAATTGCTGCTGTGGGAATAATTTTTTAGTGCTTGGGCTGTTTTGCGTGTTTTGACGCTGGCTATTTGGATATTATCGGCACTTTGTTTCATTTGTCCGAAGCATCGGCATAATTCTAAGGTATGCTGAGATACTGGTTCAACCCATAAGGAAAAATAGGGAGTTATGTCTTGAAAAAAGCCAATATCTGTTATCGTAGTGGCAATTTCTTCGGATTGGTTTTCACCAAAGCCGGCCTCTCGAAGCTGCTCCATATACTGTTTCCGAATTCTTCGGGATTCTTTTGAGGAAACATTGTTTTTGGTGGTAACTAACTGTGTTAGAAATTCTTGCAAGAGAGTGAGAATGTCTTTGTTTGCAAAGGAGCAGAAGTCTGTTATTCTGGAAACTGTTTCTGGCAGTATTTCTTGAAAAATCTGGGATGATGCTTGGATTGCGCCAATTGGTGTGTTGATTTCGTGGGCAACGCCTGCCACTAACTGGCCTAAGGCTGCCATCTTTTCAGAAAGTACTAACTGGGATTTTGTGGAGGTTAGGTCATTGATAGTGGCTTCTAATTCTTGGGTACGCTCTTTAACCATAGATTCCAAGTTGTCTTTTAGCCGCCTCAGGTGAGATTCGCTGCGTTTGAGTTTTAGCTCTGCTTCTTTTCTTTCGGTAATATTTCTACGAAATATTACCGCCCCTATAATCTCCTCATTACTATCGCGTATTGGGTTTATAACTGTTTCAAAATAAAGTGTTTTATCTTGGATTGTTTCTCTTTGGTTTGTTTTGGAAGTTGTGCCATTGAGTGCGTTCCAGTAGAGTTCTTTCCAGTAATCACATTCATCAATATTGTGGGACTGCCAAACAGGGTTATTGGGCACAAAAGGCATTTCTATTCGTTGTTCAAAGTATTTTTCAAACGAATGATTCCCCGTAATCAAAGTGTAGTTAGGGTCTATTGCGTAAATTAGGTCTTCGGTACTATTGATTAAGTTGAGTAGTTTCGTTTCTTGCTCTGATAAAGATTTTTGTAAATCAGATAAGCCTTTTTGGGTTAGGTGGATTTGTTGTTGCTGGGTATCTAAGAGGCGTTCTTGTTCATTGAGTTTTAGTTCTTTTTCGTGTTCATCTGTTTTGTTAGTAGCTATCAGTACTGCTCCGTTTACCTGATTGGTGGTATCTGTTAGGGGATAAATACTGCCGGTGCACCAGATTTTACCGGATAGTTTTTTAGCGATAGTGAACTGCCCTTCAATTCTTTCGCCGGACAGCAATTTAGGCCAAAGTTCCAGCATTTCGTCCGTAGTTTCTGCTTTACGAAATTCAAAGCTATCAAAGAATTTTTCCTTAACGTCATCTTCTGTATAACCGAGGTCTTGGCAAAATTGATGATTATAGCGAACAAGGCGTTGTGCAAAGTTAAATTCTGCATATATCGCTTGAGCTATAATTGCATTCAACTGCTGCTCAAGGCGTTGTTTGGATACGAATAGGTCTGTTTGGGCTAATTCTAATTCTGTTAAACTGGTAGATAGGGTTTCTTTCTGAGCCGAAATAGTGTCCGCAGATTTTTGTGTTTCTAATAGTAGCTCATTTACACGAAGTTGCGTTCTTAGACTTATCAATGAAGCTGCTATGCTATTACTTAAACGATCTAATTTTAAGTAGTTATTTTCATCAACCCGAAAATGGGTATGTAACTCTATGATACCCTGCGTTTCAAAGTTAAAAATAAGTGGTATAACAATAATGGATTGGGGAACTATCAGAGCCGTGTTGAGTGCATATTGATATGCTTCACTAACTTTCCAGAAAGTAATTCTTTTATTTTGGGCAACTGTTCCGATGGTGCCGGTTCCTATGGGATATTCAGCCGGTACACTTTTTTCATCAACGCCGAAGCCTACCAAAAATTGAAAATGGGTATTTCTAACATTTGGAAGATATAATGTTCCGTATAAAATCGAGAAATCCTTAGACAGTTCTTCAAAGAGTTTTCTACCCCACAAGACAGGATCTTGGTTTTCTTGAACCAGCAGTTCGTTTGAATAACGTACTAATAAAGAATCTGTTTCTATTCTAAGTTCATCTTGTTCTCTCTGTAAAACTTCTTCATGAACATCTGTAAAACTCCCCAGCCATGTTCCGCCGGATACTTCAGGAAAATAGCCCCCTTGGATTTTAAACCAACGATACATACCGGAACGTAACCTCAAGCGACCTTGCCAGAATAATTCACCCGTTTCTAATGCTCCTTCTATCATCATTTGAAAAGAATTAGCATCTTCGGGGTGCACCCTTAAGGTTAAATGTAACGGTAATGAAATTAAGTCTTGGCTCGGAAAGCCAAACACCGTAAAACAACTACCACTGATATAGGTTAGCTTAATACTTTTATCTTCACCTATAATTGCCTGAAAAGAAACAACCGTTAAATTATCCAATACAGAAACATAGGTTTTGGTATCTGACAAACTATTTTGTAACGAATCTTGAAGACCTTTAATCTGTAATTCTAAGTTTTTAAGAGCTGTTTTATTTTCTTTTACGATTTTATCTAAGCTGTTTTTTTCGGATTCCGCTTTTTGCAGTTTATCTTGAAGTAATACAACCGACTGTAAATAAATATTGTATATTGAGATAAACGGAATAAGACATAAAGAAAAAGAATTTACTAATTTGATTAAAATAGAATCTCCGATTACAAATTCTTTTTGTTCTTCGACCAATATTGCAACGCTTTCATAGGCAAAAAAACATACTACAATCATGCCGATAACAATCAGCATCTTGAATATTTCGTGAAATGCAAATAAACTTAGGCTTAGGGGAATCAATAACGCTAATTGTGTATAAACGATTTTGGCATCCGGGCTGTTGTGGTTAATCATAATGGATGCGGTGCTGATTGTCCACAAACAAATAATTGCGACCAAAAGAAACCTAATGTAATTATTGGTTTTAGCTGAATTATAGAGGAAAACTACTGATAATGCAGCAATAGCTATGATATTGATATAAAGGCAACGAACGTCATAAAAACCAATAAAAAATATGGCTACAAAAAACGCAAATATGGCTGCTATGAAACTATTGGTTGCGCGAAGCTGATTAACTAACTGTTTTGAACTAACATTCTGTGTTCCATGTAGTTCTATAATCTTCCAATATTTTAATATCGTTTCTAACATAATTAGGCTATTTTTTCCACGTTAATGATTCTATTGCGTGCCGCATATCTTCTTTTACAAATTCAATGATTGGAGATAAAGAGTCATTTTTTAGGGCGGTATTAAAATAAAAAGACATCATAATGGCGTTTTTACTTGAATCTGAGAAGAATACTTGAGCCGAAGTGGGTACATTTCCATATATCTGAAAAAGGACTCCGCTTCCATGTTGGGTTTTTAATATTGTTTCGGTAATTTCAGTTGCCTGTTGAGAATGTTTGTAAATCAGGCGGCGATAGTCTTCGTATGCAGCCTGATGAGTTATCTTTGCGGAGCGTAAGTCTTTGTATGTAAGATGCCAATAACAGTTTAACGGTTTTAAGTGAAAATTTACCCAGCAGGAATCCGGTTTGCGCATATTAGGTACTGCATATACCGGCAAGTCAAAAGCAAACGGGCAGTTTGAATCACTATAAGGAGTATATTCATGTTTGGGAAGTTCTAATCGGTGAAATCCTTCCGGCTTAGGTACGGGTATATCCGTGCGGCAAGAAATTGCGGATAGTGCCATCAAGACAATCAACAGTCGTGTAAGATTCATGCGTTAGTAAGTTTAGGGAGCGTTAAGTGCCAGCGGTTTAATGCAGCAATTCGGTTATGGTCGGTCATATCATACATCACAGGGCAAACGGATACATAGTTATGGCTGACTGCCCATTCGTCAGTATCTTCGCCTTCATCATCTAATAAAAACTTTCCTCCAAGCCAGTAATAGGGTTTTCCTTGCGGGTCAATTCGGGTATCAAACTCCTCTACCCAGCGGCCTACAGCTTGGCGGGTAACTTTAATTCCGGCTAATTGAGAATATGAAACAGGGGGAATGTTTACGTTTAGCAATGTTCCGGCAATCAGCCCATTTTTAAGCACTGCCGAAACAACCGAGTGGATAATTTCCCCGCAGGAAGAAAAATCCGCATCTTCGCTATGGTCTCCTAAGGAAAAACCTATTGAAGGTACACCTAATACACAACCCTCTAAGGCTGCTGACATCGTTCCCGAATAAACCACTGATATAGAAGAATTATATCCATGGTTAATGCCGGATACGATTAAGTCTGGTTTATGTTTTAGAAGTACTCCGATTGCCCATTTAACGCAATCTACGGGAGTTCCGCTTCCAGCATAGCCGATTAGTTTGGTTCCGGGTAAAGTTCGGGGTGTAAATCTCAGGGGATGGCCAACCGTTATTGCGTGCCCCATTCCGCTCTGCGGCTTATCGGGAGCTACTATATGAACTTTACCAAAAGATGAAACTGCTGCTACCAACGCCTGCAAACCCGGCGCAAAAATTCCGTCATCATTACACACCAATATCTCTATTCCCTCTTGATTCATGCAGCTATGTCATCTTTTTGCAAAGGTACTAAAACCCGCGGCATACTTCAATAATTTATCCAGTAAAGAGTACATCCCGTTTATTACACCCGAATATCCTGTGCCATCAATTAGAACATTTTACCCTAAAAATCCAAACTATTTTGAAATACGGGAAAAACACCTATTTTTGCAAAACATTTAACAAAACATTAATCACTTACTTACAATGAAAAAAAGTTTATTTGCCGCAGTTGTTCTGATGGGGTTTATTTCCCACAGTTTTGCTCAAGTTTGTACACCCAGTGGTGCTGTCTGCTCTATTCCTCCCGGAGGAGCCGTATGTACCAATCCTTCTCCGCAGCTTGATACGTACCAAAACAGCCCCGTAGATACTGTTCTGTATTTTGTTTTTACGAAACAAATTACCAATCCGCTTACGGCTACTATTACAAGTGTGAAAGTTACCGGTATTTCAAATGTTCCGGTTGGTCTTCAGGCTCAACTCACACCGGATTCTACCTTTTTACCAAGCCCTGCTTTCCCGAGTGTTGGCCCAATCGGGTGTGTACGTATTGTAGGTACCCCCACTCAGGTAAACCAAATTTCAGATTCCGTTCGTATAGACCTTTCTGTAACCCTTCAAACTCCCTTTGGAACAATGCCTTACCCACAAACAGCAGGCTATCGGGTAGCTGTTTTGTTACCTACTGCCTTAGACAACCTTTTAGCTTTCGGCAAATTTGACCTATATCCCAATCCGGCCAATAGTGCATCCAAAATCACCTATACTTTAAACCAGCCAAGCCGTGTATCTTTGACTGTACACGATTTACAAGGCCGTTTAGTAGAAACTGTATTTACCGGAGCACAAGCCGGTGGTTATCAAGAAATGACCATTTCTACAGCTAACCTAACACCCGGACTATACAATGTAATGCTTCAAGTTGAAGACCAAATAATTACCAAAAAACTGATTGTAGAATAATTATCAACATTCCTTCTTTTAAGTAAAGCACTCAACTAACGTTGAGTGCTTTTTTGTTTTTTTTAATAATTATTTTCACTATCTTTGCATCGAAAAAAATATATTTTTATGCGATATAACTGGATTTTATTTTGCTTTTATCTACTATTTACAACTACATATTCGCAAAATATCCCTAAAAATTCAAATAAATTAGATTCACAGGGAAGGAGGCAAGGCTCTTGGACAATTTTATTTGATGCAAGTTTTCACGAAGTAAAAACTGCTGACCAAGCGGAATATTATCGCATCATTACCTATAAAGATGACGTTCCGGTTGGCCGAGTTACTGATTATTATTTAAACGGTAAAAGACAGTGGGAAGGAGGCTTTATTCAAGACCGCCCTACGGAAATACCACACGGAATAATCACATTTTATTACCGAAACGGAAACCGCCAAGAATCATATACCTACGAAAAAGGAAAACTAAACGGCCCTTACTCTACTTATGATTCATTAGGGAATAAAACCTTAGACGGTAATTATCTAAATGACTCCCTACAAGGGCAAATTACTTTCTTTTTTTCCAATGGAAATATTTCCGGAATCCATAATTATAGTCATGGTAAACGCGAAGGCCAATCCCGCACCTACTACCCTAACGGAAAAAAGAAAGTAGATACTTATTACAAAAATAATCGCCGGCAAGGTATTTGGATTTGGTATGATGAAAATGGTCAAGAAATTGACCGAGCAGAATACGATAACGGCAAACAGGTAGGCAGCTTGAATAAAGAAGTTACTACTCGCTTTCCCGTAGAAATGAACATCCAGACTGAGCCTGCCCGAAATATCCAATCCATAGAATTTCACCCAGAAGGAAAATTCTACTCCGTTACTGCTGAGGACTATTCCATCCAAATCAGAGAATCAGGCAACGACCTAATAATCAGAACCTTAACAGGGCACAATTCAGAAATTATACACTCGCAGCTAATTGATAACGGGAAAAAACTTGTTTCGGTTGAAAAAAATGGGGTTTTTCTTATGTTTAATACCGAAACAGGAAATATCGAAAAACGGTTAGATACACACATCAAAGATATACTCAACTTTGTTTATATAGAATTTGAAGGGTCTTCAGAGTCAGTGTTATATGTTTTTAGTAGGTCCTTGGGCGCAATACTTTACAGCAACTTTCAAGGCAACTATGAAGCCGATCCCGCTAATATAGATTTTGCTTCTTATTTAGCCAGCGATATTAACGGGAGTTATTATGCTGCTGTTATGGAAACCAATAAAGAATATGGCAAACTAAAAAAAGGGGATAAGTTCGGAATTATTGTTACCTTGACCGCAGACGATACTGTCAAAGGCAGGGGAATCTCTGATATACAACCGGGTAGTAAGCTAATACGATTATGCCCCGTAAATAACTTAATAGCTTTTGCCGGAAAACAATATGTAGAGATATGGAACTTTGTAGAAAACAAAAAAATCCTCTATTGGACACCTGTTAAGGATGAATTTGACAGCACAGCTTATGTTCAAGACTTAGATTTTTCGAGTGACGGAAAATATATTGCCTTTTCTATTGGCGGAAAAGTAGTCATCGTGGATATACCCAAAGTTGAAGTCTATACGAAATTAATTAACTTTGATGATAACCCTAAGGCTGTGGCGTTTCAGCCGGGAACTCAACGGCTTCTATTCTCTGCCGGAACCTCTACTTATTCTTTCACTATTAATGATGATGGTTGGTACACCGTAGAGCAAATTTCGGTAGAAAAACCTGAATATGTGTGCTTTACCCAATCCGGTAAAGAGATGCTTCAGTTTTCAAAATATGGTATCACCCAGTGGGATATGGCAAAAGCGAAGTCTGCTTTCTGGCTTTATCCAAACGTAGATTATAGCAAAGAATGGGTTAATATTTATTCGGGTGCAGTAGCTCAAGCAGCAGACTTTGCTGTATTAGCTTCTGATGAAAAAATAATAATTACGAACACTAATCCGCTTACAGTAGATGCTATGAAAACAAAAGGATTTCAAGGTGAAGCTATTGGGGTACACCCAAAAACAACCTCTGATGTCTTACTTATTGGCAGTTATATTAAAGATAAAAATGCTAAAGAAATACCTATTTATGCCCGAATCTATGATATAGAAAAAGATACATTAAAAACGGAGAAACTCTTATTTAAAATACCGGAAACGGCAATCCTCAAAAAAATATCTAATCTAACTTTTACCGCCAACGGTGAATTTTTTACCTGCACTTATGGAGACGGCATCTTAGCAACCATTCGTTATACTGACCTAAAAGTACAGCGTTCTAATACCGTTTCAGCCTTAGCTACGGTATATGCAAACCAATCCATAAGCCCGGACGGAAAATGGTTAGTTTACCCAACTAATGAAGGAAACAACGCCTGGGTAGCAGAAAGCATATCCGGTGGAAAAAAAGTTAAATTTATCGAAAATGCTGATAAAGCAGTGCTTTCTTGGATGTCTGATGCCTCCAAATTACTCATGGTTACTCCTAACGGACGTTTATTCGTTTTTAACCCCCAGAATTGGACAAAACCAGACACCTTAAACACCGTTACCTTTGCCAGAGGAATTGTTGCCTTGGATAATCGTTATTTTTCCGTATATTCTGAATATACCGGTAAAATTGAATATTGGGATATTCAGCAGGATAAACCACTTTTAACATTTTTGCAGTTTGGAAAAGGTGATAGAGTACGCCATTCTGCCTTTTATACACCGGATAACTATTACTATGGCTCCACCAAAGCACTTCAGAATATGCACTTTACGATGGGACTTTCTACCTTTGATATAGAGCAATTCGACTTGCAATATAACCGGCCGGATATTATCGTAGAAAGGCTGCCATTGGGAGACCAAAACCTAAAAAATAGCTATAAAAGAATTTGGCAAAAGAGAATCCGAAAATTAGGGTTTTCCGAACAAACCTTTGGTTTGAAATCCTTTGAATCCCCGTTAATAGCCTTTGATAACGTTAATCGTATGCTGACTTCAAATAAGGATACATTCAAACTATTTGTAGAATACAGCGACGAAAAATACCTCCTTGATAGAGTGCACGTCCGCGTTAATAATGTTCCTATGTTCGGGAAAGCTGGATTGAGCTTATCTGCATTTGCTGTTGCAGACTGGGCAGATAATTTTTACATCCCGCTATCCCCCGGAAAAAACAAAATCGAAGTCTCTGTGGTCAATGAGATTGGTGTAGAATCTCCGGCCCGTAGCTTAACCATTACCAAAGATGACACTACCCACAAGAAACCCAATTTATACATTTTTGCCGTTGGAGTTTCTAAGTATAGCGACAGCAGAATGAACCTTACCTATGCCGCCAAAGATGCCCAAGATGTAGCGAATCTTTTTGGCAAAAACCTAAATAAGGAATATGATTCCGTTAAAGTGCAGATTATTACAAATGAAAAAGCTACCCGTAGTGCAATCCTCGCTATCCGTAAACAATTAGAAAACACCAAAATAACTGACCATGTTATCTTTTTCTACGCCGGGCACGGTGTCTTAGATGACTCCTTAGATTACTTTTTAGCTACTACCGATATTGATTTTCGCAATCCAAAGGCCAAAGCACTGAAATACGATGACTTAGACAAATTATTAGATGGAATCCCGGCACGCCAAAAATTAGTCCTGATAGATGCGTGCCACTCCGGAGAAATTGATAAAGAAGACGTTACCTTAGCAACTGCTCAAAATGTTGAGACCGGAAAGGTCAAGTTTCGTTCAACTCCCGGAATGCAGGTCAGCCATATTGGCTTAGAAAATTCCATAGAACTGATGCAGGAGTTATTTACAGACCTTCGTAAGGGAAATGGAGCTACGGTTATATCCAGTGCCGGAGGTGCTGAATATGCTATGGAAAGTAAAGAATGGAATAACGGTGTCTTTACCTATTCTCTATTACGTGGACTGCAAGATAACTCTGCCGACCTCAATCAAAACGGAAATATAACCATTGAAGAACTTCAAAAATACCTACAAGAAAAGGTAACAGAACTTACCCAAGGAAAGCAAAAACCTACCTCCAGAATTGTCAATTTAGAAAACAATTTCAGGGTCTGGTAAAGTCTTGCAAAGATAATTGCCAGCTATAAAACTTCACCTTGACGAGTATAACGTCTTGCGAAATCGCTGCTTATAGCAGCGATTTCGCAAGACGTTATACTTTATTCAGGTTCGGCATTAAAATATTCTGCAATATGCAATACCGGAGCAGCAAAACTAATTAAGGCTGCTGCCGGAAAAACAGCTAACCACCAAGCACTTGGAGTATCTCTGGCTAAGGATAGCATACTTCCCCATGTTACCGTTTCCGAAGCCAATCCAAAGCCTAAAAAGGAAATAGCAGCTTCCGTAAGAATCGAAAACACAAAGATTTGTATCAAGGGTGTGAGTAATTGTAAGTAAATTTTGGGTAGTAAATGAACCAAAAAGAACCTGTAATTAGGTATCCCTAAAACCTGAACTACCTCACTATAAGGTAAATTCAACTGATGTAAGGTGGTAAAATAGCTTATTCTCGCAAAAGGGACCCAAGCTACTAAGGTTAAAATACCAATTACCGAAATGACCCCCGTTGGAATCATAGCACTCAACAGCAATGCTATAACTAAAGCCGGAATAGCTCCATATAAACTCAAGAAAAAGTTAAATATCTGATTAACAGGAAAATGTATTTCTTTTCTCAAAAAATTAATACTCGGATGATACCGTTTTTTTAAAGAAAATAAGGTGATACCCCCAATAAAGAATCCTGCCCAAATTCCGATTTTTTCCCAAAAAGACAGCGTAACAGCTTTTACATAAATGATAAATCCAACCCATATTAAAAAGAGCCAAAACGAGGCTGAAAATATCGTGATACGGTGTTGGAATCGCTCTATAAAAGCGATTCCAGCACCCAAAATTAAGCCACCAAAACCTGCTAATATACAAACACAACTCCCTATTAACCAAGCATATCTACTTCCATTCAGGATGCCGGCAGCTACATCTCTCCCCAAGTCATCAGTACCCAACCAATGATCGGCAAGGCCGGGTCTCAATAAACTATTCTCTAAATCAATAATTTGTGATTTTTCACTAAAAAAGAAAGATATTATCCCACCTAAAATCCATAGAAATAGTATCGCAGAACTCACTGGATTTTTTCTCAACAGCCTTTTAATCTGCACCATGAATTTCTATAAACAGGGCTACATCTTTCTACAAAACAGTATTTCTAATACAGATTTATATTCCGAATGTTATCTTTTGCTTCCTGAACCTGCACTACATCAATCCGTGAATACAAACTATCATTAAGCCGCTTACTAACATATAGATAATAATTTCCGGCATTTAAAAAGCCAAAATCTGCTTCTCCTGACCCGTTGGTTAAAAGTTCGT
Source organism: Bacteroidia bacterium (assembly GCA_026932145.1). NCBI lineage: Bacteria > Pseudomonadati > Bacteroidota > Bacteroidia > Bacteroidia bacterium. The sequence goes on along the minus strand of JAIXKT010000046.1, from coordinate 74,161 downwards.
ACAAAAAATAATCATTTTGTAAATCTGTGTTGGACATATAGAGCGTAACAGTGGCATCCCTAACGGCGCTATTACCATTTCCATTTCTCCCAAATATGCGGGTAATTAGGCGGCCTGTTCCGGGAGTATAGGTGGTATTTAGGTTGTTAGGAACCGGATTATCGTTTTTTGAGCTTTTACAGCCCATAATCAAAACGGTAACTATGGCAAAAACGAGTCCCCAAATATTAACTTTCCTAATTACACTTTGAAACGGCATACTTTTTACGTTTTATCCGCAAAAATAATACCTAACTTCATTAGCTTAAAGAAATATCTACTTTTATCAAAAAAATTGATGTTTGTTTTAGTTCTAAAAACAAGCATCAAAATATGTACCTTTGCCGAACAAAGTATGATTTTTCAAATCGTTCGTACTTTCCTGATTAGTACAGTTTTAATTACTTTACTGTTTAGTTGTGGAGAAAAAAAAAGTTCCGTACGATATATTGCTTATGTGGGTAGATTCACAGATGCAAATAGCGCAACCCCTATTAAAGACCAAGAAAAAAATAAGTTTGATGTGCTGCATCAATATGTTTTAGAGCAATATGTTGCAGAATTAAACAAAGAATTATCGGGTGTTCAGTTGCAGCTAAAGACCTTTGATTGTCAGCGTACAGCCAGCGGTGCTGATAGTGTTTATAAATTGATTGCAGCAGACACGACCATTATTGCCATAATTGATAATACTTGGGGAAAGCACATCGGTGCTGCCCATGATATTATTCGGCGATATAAACTACCCGTTATTGCAATGAATGCAGACCATAACAATGTGGACTTTGGGCAAGCCTCTATTTTTACCGGAAATAGTGATGAAGTACCAGAAGACCTCGCTATTTACATCCACAATGCGCTGCAAGAACACAACGTTAATTTTATCACCGAACAAGACTACACCCTAACACAGGGTTATTACGAAGCATTTAAAAATCGTAATATATTGATAAACAAAATATTCAGTGTTTCATCAGCCCAAACAATAAACCCAGATAGCTTGGCCAAAATCACCCAAGACATCAAACGATATTACGCGACTTATCCTGAACAAAAAAAGAAACTATTGGTTATCAATGTGCACAGCAACTGGGGAAATGAGTTATTGCAGTATTTAGACAAAAATCTTGATGATTTACGTTTAATCGGCCATGCCTATATTGCTAATGGAGATGCTATCAAAGGCTTTGGGACTGGAAATAACAATGAACTCATTCTAATCACTAACCCAACGGATGCAATGTCCCAAAAAGTACACCGTGATTTAAGTGATTTTTCGGTTAAATACCCCGAAGTTTTTAACAATGTAAATGCTCCCCTGTTTGTTAAACGCTGTGTAGATGCCATGAGTTTTATTCGGCAGGCAATCATCAAAAATGATGCCTTGAAGAACCTCCAAAAGTCAATACCTAACCATAAAGAACTCCATAAAATCCTGAATGAACATACCGATAACATCAGCAGGAAATTAATTCAAGACCAGTTTAAGTTATTGAGGGGAGGCACATTAGCCAGTGAAAATGATATTTATTCGTTTGATAATAAAGGCGTTTTAGTTCCTGAGCTATTTTTTAGCCGCTATCATCAAGGGAAACTTCTTTCTATGTCTAAGCAACTGAATAACCGGCGAGAAATCATCCCCAATTTACTCTTCGGCATGGAAATTCAGGATATTTATGACCTAAACATAGCCTCTAACTCTTTTACGGCAGATTTTTATTACTGGGTCAAGATGGATAGCAGCAGTGAAGACGTTGAAAAATATATTTCTTTTCAAAATATGAAAAGCAGCGAAAGTACCCGAGAGATGATTATTGAAAATGTAGATAAGGGGGTTCTTTACCGGCTTTACCGCGTTTCCGGCATTTTTTATGTGGACTATGTGCTGAATGACTTCCCTTTTGATACCCAAGAACTTTCCATTAATATAGAAATATTAAGCCCCGATGACCGATTAAAAATCAGTTTTGACCAAAGTGCATTGATGCTTGATTCAGAAACTATTGAAAAATTTAAAGTATCCGGTTGGAATAAACTTGAAACCTACATAACCATAGATAATTTAATTTCTAAAAGTATCAAAGGCGACCCGCAAGGAAAACCCGGAACATTAAAGAAATTTAAAAACTTTATTTTTCGGTTAATTGTAGAGCGGGTTGCGTTACGCAGTTATTTACAAATTATTTTGCCGCTTATCTTGATCGGGTTTGTGGGAGTCGCTATTCTATTTATCCAAGATTTAAGCTTTGAAAATATTGGAGAGGTGAGTGTCGGTATTTTCTTCTCTATTGTAGCATTCAGTATTTCATTAAGCGAAATGATTCCAAATAGTAATTATCTGACCCGAGCAGACTTACTTTTTTGGCTAACCTTCTTTGTGGTGTTTCTCTCTTTTGTCAGCGTTATTATTCTAAATTCAATTTATGATGCAGAATATATGAAAACCTATAAACTACAGCGATTTCGGCTATTATTGGCAATACTTTATCCGGCGTTGATATTCTATGTGCTTTTTGTGTAGTATTCTTACCGAAAAATCAAGTAAATTATAACTTTTAATTTCTAAGCTAAAAACCTATCATTCCGTAAAAAAGGAAGTAATCAGCAAAAAATAAGAATAATTATTCCCCAAAATATCGTTAAGATGCTGGTAATCAACCAAGTTTTGATAGGAATTATGCTGTTAATAGGCCAATTTCTATGCCGGCAGATTCCCCATAACATTACTTTTTCTAAACTATAGGAAATTATTGCCGAAAAAGCTGCCCCAACAGGCCCAAAATACGAAATAAAAACCCAACTTAATGCAATATGTATAACCGTTTCTATTAAGGTAACCCAAAATTGTACTTGATAAGCACCGTAACTTATCAATAGAATTTGAGGAAAAAGCCCGCGGGGAATGCACAAAAATAAATACCAAAAAAAAATTTCAGACGCTTTGATAAACCTATCTCCATAAACCCATGTAAACAATAGCTTTGTGAATAACATTAAAAATACCGTTATACCAAACATCAACCAAATAAATTGCTGAATTTCTTCTTTTAACTCATTCAGTACCAACTTACTGCGATTTACTGCTAATTTAGCAGAATAAGAAAGAGAAATACCATTTGCCAACAGCGTAGAAATAGGTAGTTCTCTGGCACCATAACGGTAGCCAACAAATTCTTCTATTTTGATATAACGTACCAACCAAGCGTCCATGTAATCTGCAATTCCCGCAACTAAGGTAACGCCAATAAGCGGTAACCAACATAAAAACCAATACCTTAAATGTGCCCAACTAATCTCTACCGGAAAAGTTAGCAAACTGCAAACAACACCAAAACGCAGCAAAGCAAGTATGGCAATCCAACTCAAACATCCAGTTACTCCCCAATACTCAAATAATACTCCCCCCAACAAAACTACTGATACCGCAGAAATCACGCTCCAAAATAAAACTTGCTTGAATAATCGTTTGAAAAACAGTTGATATTCAAGTAGATTTGAAACCGGCTGAAATACCAAAATAACGGTAATCAATCCAGATTCTACCCACGAAAGTTCTTTGACAAAAGAATATCCTAAACCAATAATTCCCAAAACACAGCTAACTATTAAGGCAGCCAAAACGCTATTATTCCAATTCGTGGCTGAATTGTTACGTACTAACTCCGGCAAAAAAGCCGTGGAAATTCCCGATAATACCGAAAAACTAATGGTAGAAATCAATAATGTAATTGATTCATACTGCTGTAATTGATTTTGGGTAGCAATGCGGGCTAAAATAATAGACAAGATAAAGTTTGCCAAAAAGCGAAAACCCTGAACAAGTTGCAGGATTCTGGTTTCGGTGATTTTTTTGAACAAATTTTCCATCTTAACTATTAAAAGGCAAAACGAAGCCAATGTAGTTTTTGACTTCGTTTTGGGAATATGTCAAGCTAAGAAAAATAGCTTTACATATTTTTGATAATTTCATCACCAAATTCGGAGCATTTAACGAGAGTAGCTCCTTCCATTAGGCGCTCAAAGTCATAGGTAACCCGTTTGCTGGTGATAGCTCCGTTTAATCCTTTGAGAATCAAGTCAGCAGCTTCTTTCCAACCCATATAGCGAAGCATCATTTCGCCGCTGAGAACGACAGAACCCGGATTCACCTTATCTTGATTGGCGTATTTGGGGGCTGTTCCATGAGTAGCTTCAAAAATAGCATGGCCGCTGACATAGTTTATGTTAGCTCCCGGTGCTATCCCGATTCCGCCAACTTGAGCCGCTAATGCATCACTTAGATAATCTCCATTTAGATTTAAGGTTGCGATAACATCAAAGTCATTGGGACGGGTAAGCACTTGTTGCAACGTAATATCAGCAATACTATCCTTGATAACGATACCGGCTCCGGGCATACCTTCGGGAATTTTACACCAAGGGCCACCGTCTATTTCAACTGCTCCAAACATCTCTTTGGCTACTTTGTAGCCCCAATCACGAAAAGAACCTTCGGTAAACTTCATGATGTTTCCTTTGTGCACTAAGGTTACATTCTTGCGGTTATTTTCAATCGCATATTGAATTGCACTGTATATCAAACGAACGCTTCCGCTATAGCTAACCGGCTTAATTCCAATTCCTACACATACTTCTGTTGGGATATTCATGCCTGCAAGTTTCCAATATTCTGCTGCCTTTTCCTGTGTGCCAAAACGAATCGTATTAAATGCTTTCGGAAATTCTTTTTCTAAAAAAGAAAGCATTTTGGCCGCATCTGCTGACCCACCGGAATACTCTATGCCGGCATAAATATCTTCGGTATTTTCTCTAAAAATAACCATATCCACCAATTCCGGGTGTTTTACTGGGGAGGGAACTCCTGCAAAATACTGAACTGGTCTTAAACATACATATAAGTCTAAGATTTGACGGAGTGCTACATTTAAAGAGCGGATTCCGCCTCCAACAGGTGTAGTTAAGGGGCCTTTGATAGCTACTAAATGCTCTCTGATTTCATTTAGGGTTTCTTCCGGCAGCCAATTTCCGGTTTGCTTAAACGCTTTTTCACCGGCGAGTACTTCTTTCCAGATGATTTTTTTAGATCCTTTGTATGCCTTTTCGACGGCTGCATCCATCACCCGAACGGCTGCCCGCCAAATATCCGGCCCTGTACCATCTCCTTCTATAAAAGGTATAATCGGGTCGTTGGGCACTTGCAAGTGACGATTCTCAATTCTAATTTTTGTTCCTGCCATAATACTTGTTTCAAAAAACGCGGCAAATTAAGCAATATGCCAGCGTAATTAAAAGATATTTCTATCGAATAAGGCTTAAAGTTCCTGTTTCCACTTTAATAGACTTATCAAAGCCGGTAGATTCATAATACCAAACATAAACGCCTTCCGGTGCATCTTCACCATTTAATTTTCCGTCCCATACCGGTTGGGTTTCTGTAGAATGAAAAACAAGCATTCCCCAGCGATTAAAGAGCTTAATATCAAATTGCTTGGTTCCAGTAGTAATGATTGTCCATGTATCATTTTTTTGATCTCCGTTAGGAGAAAATCCCGTAGGTACATACACATGGTGGTCTGCTTGTATAACAATGATGCCGCAAGGTATAACGGTTTGGCAACCCAAAGAATCCGTAGCTTCTAAAGAAACCGAATAAGTGCCGGTTCTTTCTGCCCGAAAGCTCACATTACTACCCACTAAGGTTAGATCCCCGATTATCCAACGATAAATTGACTGTGCTTGTGGATTTTGGATGGTTAAAGAAACTTCTTGGCCATAAATCATTTGCGCAGGTAATGCCGGAGTTGTTAAAATACGTGGATTGGGTGGCGGTAGTACCGGAACATATATTGAATCTCTGGTGGTGCAGCCGCGAGTGTTGCTTAGGGTAAAACGATACCAGCCGTTGGTTAAATTCTCCCTAAGCTGATTAGTATCCCCATTTTCCCAAACAACACGAATGGGTGGATTTGCACCACTTGGATATAAATGGATAGATCCATTATTGGTAATTTCGGTACAATGTACCGGAACTACTTGTGCATTGGATATTAAAGGAGTTGGGTTATTTATAGTAAAAGAATCTCTTTTAGAACATCCCCCACTTTCGGTAATTGTTATGCGATATATTCCTTGGTTTAGGTTAGAAATACTTGGTTGTGTGCTGCCGTTGCTCCAAAGGAATGAATACGGGGGCGTTCCGCCATGAGGCGAAATTGTGATAGAACCATCATTTACTCCGATGCATGAAATTTGATTAACAGAAGTAGTGTAGGTTAAATTTGCGCCATTAGGGACTACAAAGGTAAAGCGTTTTTGACATCCCATTGTATCGGTAACAGTAGCTATATAAGTGCCGGCGGGTATATTTTGCCGAGAGAGTCCTGTTTGCCCATCTTGCCATCTTACTGTAAAAGAGCGAGTTCCGGCAGTTACGCCTATCCGAATACTACCCGTTGCCTCACCAAAACAAGCTGGTGCTATAATGCGGGAAAAGGTAGTATCTATTTTGGGAGGAGGGTTTAAGGTGAATTGCCGGTTTATAGTACAACCCGTAGCATCTGAAATAGTGCAGCTATAACTACCTGATGCTAAGTTAGAAAGCACTGTTCCGCTTGTGCCGTTATTCCATTGAACTGTATATGGCGGCAATCCTTGAGTGATATTCAGCGAAATTTGCCCATTTGAATCACCTATGCAACTAATTTCCCGTATATTAACCTGAACATTAAACGGCGAAATCACCGTTAAGGTGGTATCCCAAGTTAAAGTACATCCTTTAATGTCTTGTATTGTTACTTTGTAATAGCCGGCATTTAGCCCCATTACAGAATCGGCAGTTGAGCCGGTATTCCATGAATATGTAACAGGTAAGGTAGCATTTTGTAATGAAGCTATTTTTAGCCAACCGTTATTTTGATTGCAACTGGGTGCTAATCCTTGGATTTGTGCAGAAATGCTTGGTGGGTTTGATAAAATAAATCTTGCTTTGGCCACACATCCATTTGCATCTGTAGCTGTAACTTGATAGTTACCAGCTTGTAATCCGGTAATATGGGATCCAATTTGACCGGATGACCACTGGTATTGAATTGGAATAGTTCCAGAATTGAATTTAACTTCTAACTCTCCATTTTGCGCTCCATTACAATTAGGGTTAGTCTTTTGTAGCAAAAACACACTATCTGCCGGATTTATTGTGATTTGAATTGTATCTGAGGCGAAACAGTTTGTACCGCTACTAACAGTCATAATATAAGTTTGTGTGATTGAGGACTGCTGCGGAGTTATTCCTGTAAAGGTTGGGCGAGCAATGGTTGAATCACTTAGGTATATTGCTGGTTTCCAGCGAATTGTTAAATTTGGGGGGAGAGTTTGAGCACCTATCAAAAAAGAGCTGCCGGCACAAACCGTAGTGTCATTTCCGATGAAAGGTTTGGGTACTGGAGAAACATGAATAACAACTGTATCGTTAGGTTGCTGGCAACCGGTTCCGTTCAGATGCCATGCAAAAGCATAGTTTCCGGCTTGGGTCATTCCGGTTATTGTGGTAGTAGCGGCACTTGGGCTTTGAATTGTTACTGTAATGGGGCCACTTACTTGTGTCCATATTCCGGAGTTTCCATTTGGTTGATTTCCGGTAAGTGTTGCGGTACTCAGGCAAGTATTTTGGTCTTGCCCTGCATTTGCTATGCAGACGGCACATACCACTTCGGTCGTTAACGTAACGATACTTCGTTGATACGGTATATTGGTAGTATTCGCTGTTTCTATTCGTGCCATTTGAGGGTTCATCATTTGCTTGGTATAGGAAGTAGAAGACGAAACAGTTATCGGGATAGAATGGCATCCGGCACTAAGGTTAGCATCCGTTTGAATAAATGTAACTCCATCTAAGCCGGAGCTAAATACATTCTGAGAATAACCGATTAAGGTATAAGTTCCGGTAGCGGTATTTCTATAAACGATTTTTCCGTAATCAAATTGCTGGGTACCATAGGCCATACCTCGAATAAAATTACCGGCAGTATCCAATTCAGCTATTGTAGTTGTGGGATCCCAGCCATTTGGCTGAGAAACTCCGGTAAGCACAATTTTATCAGGAGCAATTAATTCTATTTCTGACCACGAGGAAGACGTTCCCGATATGGTTTTACTCCAAATAATATTCCCTGAATTAGAAATTCGGCATAGAAAGCTATGATTACTATAGGCGTTTCCAATCACCAAAAAATCTCCATTTGCTAATTCAGTAGCAGCTTGCGGGTAAGTTCCTGCTATAGCGTTCGTATCAACAAAAATAAGTGTCCATTGAACCGAATCTTGTGCGTCTAATTTAACAATTCTTCCCTGTGGCGCAATTGACGTTCCGGGAACCATTCCTAGTGATGTTGAGCCGATTAATAAGAGACCGTTGCCTTGTGTGTGAATCATAGACGCAGGATGATCTTGCTTTAAGCCCCCATAACAACGAGAAGATATTAAACTTCCGGTATTTGGGTTAAAGCGGCACAAAGTAAAATGCGCTCCAGTGGAAGTACTTAGAATGGATTTTTCTAATGGCAGCAATACCAATAAATCTCCATTATCATCAATCAGCATTTTTTCGCCATTTTGTGTTTGGCTGGGGTAATAGGTTTTGGCTGTGTCTATTTGTATATCATATAAAATTCCATTTCCCGGCTTAAATCGCATAATTCCAAAACAGCGAATGCCGGTATCGTAGTATAAGCCAACAAAGCTGGTATCTGATAAGGCAATAATTCTTCTGGGTTCGCGGTGGCTATTAGAAAGTGCCGGCCAAGAACACATTGGGTAGGTAGGAGATGTTAAAACATCTCCTGTGGAATCTAATACGGCAAACACAATATTACCGTTCGCCGAATATGGCAACATAACTACATATTTACCGTCAAGGGAACGAACTCCGCACCCTCCGTGAATATCTGTTATACCTTTAAAAATAGATTGTGCATTGATTTCAGTCTTTATAGAGAAAAACAATCCTACTACCAACAATATTCTTATTGTGTAAGCCAACTTTCTAACCATTGCACAAAATTATGGTTTTTAATAATCAATACTTAGTTTGTAGTTTAGAAAACAGTAAGCGTTGTTTCTTTGGCAAAATATTGTTACAATTAGTGTGTGAAGTTATCAACAACTGATTGCTTCACAGTGGTTAAGACCTAAATGCTGTTTAGCATCCCTATACAGAAACTCAATCTGAGAAGCCGAAGACGGTAAATCTCCCAAATTCTTGACTAAGACTGCTTCAAATCTGTGCTAAAATAAATCTTATGGCTGTATTTTATCATCTTTGCCTTTCGTGTAAACGACCACTACAGTTACTATTCTCTTTAATGATTTACTATAATCAATTCCACTGAATATTAACTCTTTACAATCATCACTATTAGCTACTTTTTACCCCAAGGAAAAGATAAAAGATGGAAACAATGAATTTTGCCCTTGATTTACCAATTGGCACATTCATTTGTGAAATCACCGATATTAGACTACTTTTAACCTCGGATAAATGTAGGTTTTTGTTTATTGTTTTCACAGATAAATATACTAAAACCAACATCTTATCCAACTTACAAATACTTAATTTATTGATAATTATATATTTAAGTTTAAAACTACCGAAGCATTGATTGCGGTATTTTTAAAAAAAATCAAACATCTTAGCGAATCTTTTTTTTACTCAACGCATAAAACCTAACTTTGCGTTTTACGCAGAAGAAAAAATACCTCCAAAATATTTTAATGAAACGAGATAGGCAAAGTTGGAATACCATAGTTTTATACGGAATAAGTGCCATTACCGGATTGTTCTTTTTATTTGTGCTGTATGTCTATATCGAGATGCCGCCCTTAAACACCTTAGAAAACCCACAAACAAACCTATCCACACAAGTTATTTCCATAGATGGGGAGGTTTTAGGAAATATTTATCATAAAGAACATCGTGTTAATGTAAATATCAATGAGATTCCGGCTAATATTCGGTTAGCATTAGTGGCTACGGAAGATATTCGCTTTTATCAGCACTCAGGCGTAGATTTTCGAGGAGTTCTCAGTATTCTATATTCCCGTTTAATACCGGGTTTTACAGATAGAGGCGGCAGCACCATAACCCAGCAGTTAGCCAGAAATTTATATGACGAAGTAGGGAGAGAGAGAACCTTTATCCGAAAAGTAAAAGAAGCTATCGTTGCCATAATTTTAGAAAGCCGTTATACCAAAGAAGAAATTATGACGGCATATTTTAATACCGTTTCTTTTGGTGGTGATTCCTACGGGCTGCAAGCCGGTAGTTTTATGTATTTTTCCAAAAACTGCCGTGAACTTACGATGCAGGAATCCGCTCTCATGGTCGGGTTACTAAAAGGCCCCGGCTATTACAATCCCGTTAAATATCCCGATAGAGCCAGAAACAGAAGGAATACGGTCATCTCCCAAATGCAGAAATACGGCTTTATCGGCCAAAAAGAAGCTGATAGCCTACAAAAAACAGACTTGGTCGTTTTAAACAGCCATAGAGAATCACATAATACCGGTTTAGCTCCATATTTTAGAGAGCACCTGCGTGAATGGCTTTCTAAATGGTGCAAAAAAAATAACCACAATATGTACACCGAAGGGTTGAGGGTTTACACCACCATCCACGCAAAAATACAGCGTCATGCTGAAGAAGCTATGCAGGAACATCTCTCCGAGTTACAACCTGTTTTTGATAACATTATTAAAGATAAGAAGCCTTGGGATAAAGATTCCATGATACTCATCCGAGCAATGCGCCAAAGCAGCCGTTATGCTACGCTAAAACAACAAAGATGGACGGAAAACCAAATTTTAGATAATTTTCAGGAAAAACGTGTAAAGATGCGCGTCTTTGCATGGAGCAGGGATAATAATATGGTTGATACCATGATGACACCCTGGGATTCGTTACAGTATTACAACCGCTTTTTAGAAACCGGTATAGTAGCCATAGACCCCAGTACCGGACAAATTCGAGCTTGGGTGGGCGGTATTGACCATAAGTTTTTTCAATATGACCACGTTCAAAAAGGAAAACGGCAAGTAGGCTCTACCTTTAAACCCTTCGTTTATACTGCCGCTTTTGACAACAACTATGAACCGTGCTCCGAAGAGCTAAACCAACCGGTAGAAATTCCTACGCCTGAAGGGCTTTGGATACCTAAAAATGCAGACGGATCAGTAGGCGGAAAAATGACACTCCGAAAAGCATTGGCAAATTCTGTTAATATCATTACCGCAAGAGTAATTAAAGTTATTGGCCCACAGGTAGTTACTGAATATGCCCGAAATATGGGAATCCAAACCCCGCTAAAAGCAGTGCCCTCATTAGCTTTAGGTACTACCGACTTAAACGTTACAGAACTTACCTCTGCCTACTCTACCATTGCCAACAAAGGCCGTTGGATAGAGCCAACATTCGTAACTCGAATTGAAGACAAGTTTGGCAACGTTTTAGAAGAATTTACACCTGATACCAGAGATGCTATTTCAGAAAGGACGGCTTATCTCATGGTAGATATGTTACGCGGCGTGGTAAACGAAGGCACCGCAGGCGGCCTACGCTGGATGTATAAAATCTACAATATGGATATAGGCGGCAAAACCGGAACTACCCAAAACCACTCTGACGGCTGGTTTGTAGGAATCACCCCGTTTCTGGCATGCGGAATATGGGTGGGCTGCGCCGATAGAAACGTTCATTTTCCATCTCTCGACTACGGCCAAGGCGGCAGAATGGCGATGCCTATATTCGGAAAACTCTTCAAAAAAATCGAAGAAGACGATGCTATCTCTTTTAGAGTAACCAAAAACGCCTACTTTGAAAGACCCAAAAACCTATCCGAAACATTAAACTGTAACGAATACAAACGCCTGAAAGGAAACTCTACCTATGAAGATGAACCCGATGCCTCGGGAGACCCTAAAAAAGAACAAGATAAGAAAAAACAGGGAACAAAAGACAATAAATCTACCTTAGATTTTGATGATTAATCAATGGTTAGAACTCTCTACAAAATACTCTTATGGGCATTTTGGTGGCCTTTGTACCTATATCCACAAAATGAACTGCAGCTTTTGGTTCAAAAAACAACCGAAGTAGTTGTTTTAGATGGAAAACTAAACGAACCTTGTTGGCAAAATACGGACTCCACAATCACTCCATTCTGGCAAATATTTCCCTACGATACCTCATACGCCCTTAGCCAAACTACAGTTAAGGTATTATTTGATGAAAAAAATCTATACATAGCTGCCATTTGCCGAGAAAGTATTCAAAAACAATTTGTTGTTCAAAGCCTTAGAAGAGATTTCGGAGATAATAACGATTTCTTTGAAGTATTTTTAGATCCCTTTAAAGACCAAACAAATGGGTTTTCTTTTGCTGTAACTCCTATGGGGTCTCAGCGAGAAGCTCTACTGATTAATGGCGGAAACTGGAGCAGACAAGTAGAATGGGACAATAAATGGTATGCAGAAACCCACAGAGACACAAACTTTTGGTCTGTTGAAATCGCGATACCCTTCAAAACCCTACGTTACCGTACGGATATAACTACCTGGGGGATAAACTTCGCCAGACAAGACCTTAAACGAAACGAAATATCCGTATGGACACACATACCCAGAAACTTCAACACAACTTCATTAATCTATACCGGGAAACTAATTTGGAAAGACTCCCTGCCCAAACCCGGCAGAAACCTATCGTTAATTCCATATTTAGCCTCCTCTATGAATCAAGTTCCTTCAAACCCAGTCAATAGTAAAATATCAGCCGGTTTAGACTCAAAATATGGAGTTACACCCTCCTTGAATTTAGACTTAACAATTAACCCTGATTTTTCCCAAGTTGATGTAGATCAGCAACAGATTAACTTAACGCGGTTTAGTCTCTTTTTTCCGGAAAAGAGAACCTTCTTTTTGGAAAACAGCGATATTTTTGCCCAGTTTGGGTTCAGTAAAATCCGTCCTTTTTTTTCCCGAAAAATCGGCTTAAAAGATGGACGGCTCATCCCAATCATAGCAGGAGCTAGGCTTACCGGAAAAATAAATCAGAATTGGCGTACAGGCCTTATGACAATTTTGACCAAAGACTTTGAGGAAGATTTATTGGAAAACTTCACCATTACGGCAGTTCAACGGCGTATTTGGGGGGCTTCTAACTTCGGCGCAGTATTCGTAAACCGCCAAAACCTAAAACAACCACAACTATTTAACAGAGTAGCCGGAATAGACTTTAACTTGCTTAGCAAAAACAATAGATGGCGCGGAAAAGGCTTTTTCCATCATTCTTTTTCATCTAACCAACCCAAAGATGCTTTCGCCCATGCTTCTTTCTTGATGTATTCAGATAAAAAACTCTTTGTGATGTGGAATCATGAATATGTAAATAAAAATTACGATGCCCAAACAGGCTTTACGCCGCGAATCTTTAACTACGAAGCCCAAACAGGAATCCTACATAGATTTACTTACTGGAGATTAGAGCCTGAATTTCATTACTTTAGCTATCCAAAATCAAAATATATTAATTCAATAGCTTACGGTATCTATGCAGACATATACTACGACTCCACCATTTCTGTAAACGATGCGTGGTTCAATCCGCAATTATCTATCAACTTTCAAAATTCGGCAAGCCTAAACTTTAACGCAAATTATCAATATACAAACCTGTACTTTTTAACCTATTTTTCAGCATCCAAAGAAGGTGAACTAAGGCCCGGTTGGTATAACTATAATAGTTATTCGGTTTCATATACTTCTAATCCAAGAAAGGTGGGTAGCTACAATATAGAGATTTCAGCGGGTGATTTTTTTGCTTCTCGGCAATATCGAATTGCCCTTTATGGCAGCGTGAGGGTTCAACCATACTTTAATATTACGCCACAAATTGAGCTTAACTACTTTCGCTTCCCCAGTGGCTATTCAGAGCAGATAACGCTATTGGGGATCAGGACGGAGTTTACCTTTAACCGAAAATTCTTCCTGACTGTTTTTGCACAACGAAATTCCCAAAACGACTATTTTAATACCAATGTTAGATTTCAATGGCGATTTTTGCCCATGTCTGACCTGTTTATCGTTTATTCAGACACCTACTCTATCAGTTGGCTTCCCAAACAACGAACTTTAACGGCCAAATTGGTTTGGTGGTTAGGTTTGTAACCAAAATTTGTTTTTTATTGCATTTCTGATTATTTCGTAAATTTGCGGAAACCAAAAAAATGTTACGCAAAATATTTTCACTAATACTGATAGGCTTCGGCCTACAGATGAATTTCTTATTAGCCCAAGAAAAGGTTGCCCAGAAAAAAATAAACTTTCGGGAAACAAGCCACGAATTTGGCAAAATTCAAGAAGGTGATATTGCCAAATACAGCTTTGTATTTACAAATATTGGTAAAGAGCCGGTTACTCTAAAATCTGTGAGAGCTTCGTGTGGCTGCACAACTCCACAATGGGAAAAAGACCCCATTTTACCCGGTTCCAAAAGCAAAATCGAAGTGAATTACAACTCATTAGGCCGCCCAGGAGAGTTTACCAAAACAGTTACCGTTATCTATGACACCACACAGTCCCCGATAATTTTAACCATTAAAGGGAACGTTATCCCCAAAGAAAAAACAACTGCCACTAACGACCATGCAAATGACACCCACGACCACACCGCACATGACCACCACGACACCCCAACCAGTAATCCACCAAACGTAACTTATAGTGATACAATCGGGTTCTTAGCTATCGAAAAAACACATGAAAACTTTGGAATCTTACGAACCACAGAAGGGAAAGAACTTTCTTTTACGGTTCAAAATATTGGTAAACAAACAATTAACTTTACCAATCAAGTTGATAAAAAAGATTATGTAAACTTTACTATTTCTGCCCAAACACTTAAGCCCGGTGAAAAAGCAACTGTAACCATAGAATTGTTAGGTCAGAAAGTAGATAAGACTGCTACGGTTATTCGAGATGCAGTAACTTATTACACTACTGAAAAAACAAATGCTAAGAAGACTTTTACAATTGAAGCATCTTATGAGCGAGCATACACCGAAGCTGAAAAAGCGATAGCACCTGCGATTACATTTTCAAAAAAAGAATTTAACGGAGGAGATGTTATTCAGGGAGAAATTTTAAATTATACTTATACTTTTACCAATACCGGAAAATCTGACTTAATCATAGAAAGTGCCAAGCCGTCCTGCGGTTGTACGGCCTCTGCTCCCGAAGATAAAATTGTAAAGCCCGGCCAAAATTCTACTATTAAAGCTTCTTTTAACTCAACGGGAAGGGTTGGCCCGCAGATGAAAACGATTACAGTTCTTTCTAATGACCCGACAAACCCTGCGGTAACCTTAATCTTAAAGTGTAATATTATCGAAAACCCGTTTCGCCCCAATGCCGGTGCGCCTAACCCGCAACCACAAGAATAGTTTTACAAGTTTAACCAATAATATAAGGGCTGACTATTTTATTTAGTCAGCCCTTATATTTTAGCTATTTAGTTATAATTCAAAAAATATATTCCCTAAGACTAATCACTTTTTAAGAAACAAGTTGTATTTCAAAAGTTTCCGTTATTGGATTTGCTAATAGTTTTTGGGCAGCTTGCGTTGCAAAACTAAGTGCCTCTTCGGCAGTTTCAGATTGCACCGAAAGTTGTATTCTTTTACCAACTCTTACATCTGTTACTGCCTGCAAACCAAGTTGTTTTAGCCCATGTAGAGTAGCTTTTCCCTGAGGGTCAAGTAGTTGCTGGTGTGGCAAAATGAGAACGTCAATCAAAAAAGTCATAAATTAGATAAGTTTTCGTTTAACTTCTTTTGTAGCGTAAGACTCAATTATATCTCCAATTTTTATATCATTGAAGTTTTCAACGGATAGGCCGCAGTCAAACCCGGCGGAAACTTCTTTAACATCATCTTTGAATCGTTTTAGGGAGGCTAAACGAGAGCTGTAGATAACTACTCCTTCACGGATTAATCGAATTTGGTTTTGTCTGGATATCTTTCCTTCTGTAACCATACATCCGGCGATAGTTCCAATTTTGGATATTTTGAATACCTCTCTGATTTCAACTACGCCAAGTATTTCTTCTTCGATACTTGGGGCGAGCATACCTTCAAGAGCATCTTTAACTTCATCTATGGCAGCATAGATGATGGAGTAAATCCGGATGTCAATTTGCTCTGTTTCAGCTACTTTTCTGGCTCCTTGGCTTGGTCTAACGTTGAATCCGATGATAATAGCATCAGAGGCGGTAGCGAGCATCACATCAGATTCGGAGATTTGTCCTACGCCTTTGTGGACAATGTTTACGGATACTTCACCTGTCGTTAATTTTAATAGGGAGTCAGAGAGAGCCTCTACGGATCCGTCCACATCGCCTTTAACAATGATATTCAGTTCACGGAAAGTGCCTATGGCTTTACGTCTGGCAATTTCTTCTAATGTAATGTGTTTTTGCTGGCGGATATTTTGTTCACGCAGCAGTTGTTGGCGGCGGGTAGCTATTTCGCGGGCTTCTCTTTCAGATTCATAGACCTGAATTTTATCACCCGCGCTTGATGACCCGTTTAAGCCAAGTATTTGAACCGGCGTTGAAGGGCCGGCGGTTTTGACCCTAACACCACGCTCATTCATCAATGCTTTTACTTTCCCAAAGTAAGATCCAGCTACGATGACATCTCCAATAGATAATGTTCCGGTTTGTACCAAAACGGTTGTAACGATACCTTTTCCTTTATCTAATTGGGATTCTATAACGGTTCCTTTTGCTAACCTATCTGGATTAGCTTTTAGGTTGAGGAGGTCAGCTTCGAGTAATACTTTTTCAAGAAGTAGATTGATATTTATTCCGGCTTTGGCGGATATTTCTTGGGATTGGTATTTTCCGCCCCAGTCTTCTACCAGAAGGTTCATTCCCGCAAGTTGTTCTTTAATTTTTTCGGGGTTAGCTCCGTCTTTGTCTATTTTGTTGATAGCAAATACCATAGGTACTCCGGCTGCTTGTGCGTGGTTAATAGCTTCACGGGTTTGGGGCATAATTTGGTCGTCTGCGGCAATCACGATGATAGCAATATCTGTTATTTGGGCACCTCGTGCGCGCATAGCAGTAAATGCTTCGTGGCCAGGCGTATCCAAAAAGGTAATTCTTCGATTGTTTTCTAACTCAACTTCGTAAGCTCCAATATGTTGGGTAATTCCGCCTGACTCTCCGGCAATAACATTTGTTTTTCTGATGTAGTCTAATAAAGAAGTTTTACCGTGGTCAACGTGCCCCATAACGGTAACGATTGGGGGTCTGGGCTCCAACAATTCTTGATCTGTTTCTTCCTCTTCTTGCTCTTCAGATTCTTCTAAGGTAATAAATCGAACTTCGTATCCAAATTCTTCTGCAACCAATTGGATAACATCTGCATTAATACGCTGATTGATAGACACAAACAATCCTAATTGTAAACATTTTGCAATAACTTCATTCACAGATACTTCCATCAAATTAGCCAATTCATTGGCAGATAGATATTCTGTTACTTCTAAGATATTGTTTGATTCCAGTTGTAGATTTTGTTCTTGCAGATTTTTGCGTTTATCTTTTTTGATGGGTTTTTTTCCTCTTCTGGGTCTAAAGTTCCCAAAAAAGTTATTATTAGGTGCTTGTGTGTTCGGGCGGGAATTATTATTATTATTATTATTATTATTATTATTGGTGTTAGTTCGATTACCTTGATTATTAGGCTGATTTGTTTGGCCTTTATTTCGGTTGTTGTTATTATTATCGCGATTTTGTCTGTTAAATTGGGGGTTCTGTGTTCCTGTATTTTTTTGTTGAGATGGGGGTGTGTTGGTAGATAGCCTACGTTTTCGTTTCTTTTTATCGGCTTCGAGGGATGCTTTGGTTTCTTTGGTTGTTTTTTCTTCTTTGGCTTGTCTGAGTTTTTCTTTGGATTCAGCAAGTTTTGTTTTTTCGCGTTCTGATTTTTTCGCCTTAGGGTCTTTAAGGTCTATTTTTCCGATGATAGTTAAACCTTCCAATTTGGGAGTATGGTCTTTTGCGCGGATAGTTTGGATTTCGGTTTCAGTGTCTGGTTCTGTCTTGCTTTCCGGAAGATTGGTATTGGTTTCTATATCAACTATTTCGGGTTCAGTTTTAGCGGAGATAGAGTTGTCTTCAGCAGAAGTTTCCAGATAATGCTCTTTCTCAATATCTTGGGTTATTATTGTTTCAGGCAAAACTATCTCTTCGTGCTTGGTTTCAGGGGTTTCTTCTTTATTTTTTTCCAAAGAATGTTGGTTATCCGTTTCTATGGTTAAGGGTTCGGGGGTAGTAGGTTGTGTAGTCGTTATGTTTTCTATGGATACTTCCTCGAAGTGCGGTTGTTGGATTTCTAATGTAGGGTCATCTACAAGAGGTTCTTTAGTAAGAGTTTCATCTATAACTTCTTGGGATTTTTGAGATTGGTCAAAAAGGGATGGTGTTTCTATCTTAGGTTGTTTTTTAGGTTTACTTTTTTTATCTTTTGTACTTTCCTTTCGAGCTTCTAAGTCAATTTTTCCTACAATAGTTAGCCCAACCTTATTGGGTGTGTCGGTGTTTGTTGCGTTTTTCTCATCTACTGCATTTGAAGTAGAGAGTGTATCCGAAGGTGTTATATTCTCTTGAGAAAGTATTGGTGTTTCTTTTACTTCTTCTTTTATTTCGGTTACTTCTTCTTTTGTTTTTATGTAGCTGTCCGTTATTTCTATATGGCTGTCTGTTGTTTGTTCAGATAGTTTTACGGTTTCTGTATCTTGTTTTATTGGGGTGTTTTCCTCTATTGTTGGGGGGATAACAGTTTCAATTTTAGCCGGCACATTTTCGGTTAGGGCATCCATTGTTTTTAGGGCTTCTACTTTTTTTTGCATAGAAGCCTTTAATTCTTGTGGGGAGATTAGCTCATTTTCTCCAATATCCTCATTTCCAAAGGGTAATAGTATTGGCTTCGGGATTATTATCGGTGTATCTTTTTTGGTTTTGGTTATTTTGTCTGTATTGGTTTTGGTTTCCCCGAACCGCTTTAGTAGCACTTCATACATTTCTTGGGTAAGTTTCTGATGAATAGTATTTTCTACTGAGAAGCCGGCTTTTCCCAATTCTTCACAAGCAGTTGTAGTGCTGATGTTCAACTCTTTTGCAATGCTGCTAAGTCGTAATATCGTTTTAGTTTTGTTTTCTTCGGACATATAGTCGGTTCGGGGAGTTACTATTAAAGTTAATTTTCAAATTCTGATTTTAATATTGCGAAAACGTCATGTAAGGTTTCGCGGTCTAAGTCTGTTCTGTGGGCGAGTTCATCTATGGTGAGTTTTAAGACTGATTTGGCAGAATCGAGGCCGATTTCGCGTAGGCTGTCAATAATCCAGTCATCAATTTCGTCTCTGAATTCATCTAAATCAACGTCCTCCTCATTGGGATCAACTTCGCTATAAACGTCTATTTCATAGGCTGTTAGTGCAATTGCTAATTTAATATTTTGGCCGCCTTTTCCGATTGCCATTGAAATTTGGTCAGACTGCATATAGACGTTTGCGCGTTTTTTCTTTTCATCTACTTTTATAGTAGATATTTTAGCTGGGGCAAGTGCTCGGGAAATAAATATTGCAGGGTTTGATGAATAGTTGATAACGTCAATATTTTCTCCGCGCAGTTCTTTAATAATTCCGTGGATACGGGATCCTTTTACGCCTACGCAAGCGCCTACGGGGTCTATGCGGTCGTCATAACTTTCTACGGCTACTTTGGCGCGTTCTCCGGGGTCTCGAACAACTTTTTTGACCGTAATTAAGCCGTCTGCTATTTCAGGAACTTCTTCTTCAAATAAACGTTCTAAAAACAACGGGTCTGTTCGGGAAATGATAATTCTGGGCGTATTGGCATTTTGCTTGAGTACCACTTCTTTAATTACGGCTTTAATCATATCGCCTTTTTTGAAGTGGTCTTTGGGGATTTGTTCGGTTTTGGGTAAAATTAGTTCGTTATTATCGTGTAAAACGAGCATTTCATTACGCCAAACTTGATACACTTCGCCATTTACAATTGTTCCCTCTAAATCTTTATATTGTTTTAGGATTTGGGCTCGTTCAAGGTCTTTAATTTTGGTGTTGAGGGTTTGTTTTGCGGTGAGTACAAGCCGCCTGCCCAGTTCTCTTAGGTCTATTTCTTCGGGAAAAAATTCGCCTGTGGTATAATCTGAGTCCACTTTTAGAGCGTCAGAGATTGCGATTTGCAGTGAGCCGTCTTCTACTTCGCCGTCTTCTACGATTTCGCGCTCTCGAAAAGCCTGTATGTCGCCTTTATCAGGGTTTACGATAAATTGAAAGTTTTCGTCAGTACCATATTTTTTCTTAACCATAAACCGAAAAACTTCTTCCATAATTTGCATAAAGTCCTCATTAGAAATTTGTTTGGACATAGCAAATTCACGCATAGAGTCCATTAGCTCATTGCGCTCATCTTTGGGGGTAAGTTGCGCCGCCATTTTTGCACTCTTAGGGTTAGCCGCACTCTTTTTCATCTTTTTCCAAATTGAATTGGGTTAATCATTTGTTTTTCTATCATAGTTTTCTTTAAAAGATATTCCGGGATAAATTCCAGATACTTGCTCTTTGGGAATTACCGTATCTATCGGATTGATGTTTTTTTTATTACTTTTAGGGGGTGTCAGTGATATGTAATAAGATTCGGGGGTCATTTTTCGCAATATCCCGGTATTTTTGTTACCGTCTATATACTTGACTTCCACTAACTTATCTGTATAGCGCTTAAATTGTCTTTCGTGGCTCAGGGGTCTATCTAAGCCGGGAGAAGATACAATTAAATTATAGGGAAAGTCTAATGTTAAATCCTGCTCTAATATCGGGTTTAGTGCTCTACTTATACGGACACAATCTTCCAAACAAACTCCTTGTTCGGTATCTACAAGTATTTCTAACAGAGATTGTGGCCCGCGGGATAGCAAAATATCCACTAAAAAACCCTCTGGCAGCTCTGTTTGAACTATCAACTCAATACTTTCCCGTAATGTAGAAGAAATCAGATTCTTCATAGTTAATCTTTTGAGACCTTTTTTTAAATAGAAAAGGGAAGTTTCCACCCCCCCTTTTTCTACAAACCAAATGATATTTTAACAAAAGTTCTATTTAGCACGTTAAACCAAGATCCGGCTGCAAAGCTACAACCTTTTTTTGTATTTCCAAATAACTTTTTTAGATTAAACTTATTCTGACTTCTAAAACGTGGCTATTTGTAGGTAATACTTGCTGTGTTAATAACTTTCTACCTTTAAATGCCTCCAATAAACAACTGTTGTACGGTTAAATTTTCTTTTAAACTAACTATCAATAATATTTTTCTTGCTAATTATCAAATGATTACTATTTTTTTGTAAAAAAGTAGTTGCGCTTAATCTTAGTTATTGTAATTTTGCGCTTCGTTTTTAGGGAATTTAGCTCAGTTGGTTCAGAGCATCTGCCTTACAAGCAGAGGGTCGGGGGTTCGAATCCCTCAATTCCCACCAAAGCACTCCTTATAGAGTGCTTTTTTTATTTAACAACAGTTTATTTTCCTGAATATGGTGCTAACAGATAAGTTTTTACTAACGGACTTATATCAGATTTCCATGATTTATGGATATTGGAAAAATGGGATACACCAGCAACGGGCTATTTTTAACTTGTATTTCCGCAAGCCCCCCTTTAACGGTGCGTATGCGGTTTGTGCCGGGTTAGAAACAGCATTACAGTTTTTAAAAGACTACCGGCCTTCCGAAAGTGATTTGGAATTTCTTTCAACACTTACAGGCTATGATGATAAACCGTTATTCAGTAAGGAGTTTTTGGATTTTTTAAGAACCTTTGAGTTAGAACTTGATATTGAGGCTATTCCGGAAGGCGAAATTGTTTTTCCCAATCAACCTTTGATGAAGATTACCGGGCCATTGTATCAATGTCAATTAGTAGAAACAGCATTACTTACCATTATCAATTTTCAGACTTTAATTGCCACAAAGGCGAGCCGAATTATTACCGTTACTGGTGGAGATCCGGTATTAGAGTTTGGGCTAAGACGCGCACAGGGACTTGACGGGGGGATAAGTGCCACCAGAGCCGCTTATATTGGCGGCTGCCACGCAACCTCCAATGTCTTAGCCGGTAAATTATTTGGAATTCCGGTTCGTGGCACACATGCTCACAGCTGGGTAATGACCTTCCCTGACGAACTATCAGCATTTCGTGCCTATGCTGAAGCCCTCCCCAATAACTGCACTTTCTTAGTAGATACTTACAGCACAGAGCAAGGCATCTTAAATGCAATTACCGTTGGTAAACAGCTACAGCAAGCAGGTTTTCCCTTTTATGCAATTCGCTTAGACTCCGGAGACTTATTACTACTCAGTAAATTAGCCAGAAAATTGTTAGATGAAGCCGGATTTCACCAAACCCAGGTTGTTGCTACCAATGATTTAGACGAGCAAAGTATCGCTACACTAAAGAAAAACGGTGCCCCCATCGGTGTCTGGGGCGTTGGTACTAACCTCATAACTGCCAACGGCCAACCGGCTTTAGGAGGCGTTTACAAATTAGCGGCAATTTACCAAAACGAAAAATGGCATTATCGCGTTAAACTTTCCGAAGACGTTATCAAGATTTCTACACCGGGAAATTTATCGGTATTCCGAGTTAGCAACAATAATCTTAATCAGTTTGATTTTATTCAAGATACTTTTACGGAGTCAAATAAGCAACTTGTGCACCCAGAAACAGGAGCGTTTTTAGAAACCATTCCAAGCAATGCACAAAACTTGCTGGTTCCGGTAATGCAGTCAGGAAAAAGAATTTACCCAGAACTTACCCTTCGAGAAATCCGTAAAAATCATTTTGAGCTTCGCTCTAAATTTGATCCAGCATTATTTAAAATAGAAAACCCACAAAAATATCCTGTTTTGATAGATGAAAATTTATTTAAACTAAAAAAAGAAGCTATCAATCAGAAACATAGCTAAGCGTAGCTTTCTTGCAAAGGCTGTTATGCTAAGCTGGATTACACGATAACCTTTAATCAAAGGGTTCAATTATCATTTGTAAGCCCAAAAAACGTACATTTGCAAAATTTTGAGCAAAAAATTTTGCTCCTACCTTAGTTTTGTTTAGATGAACACTAATCCTGTTGGAAAAGAAGCAATTTCTGTGGGCGATTTATTAGCCAAGGTTATTTACCCTGAAGATTTAAGACAATTACCGGAAGGAAAATTATTTGAATTTTCCCAAGAATTGAGAAACTATATTATAGAACACTGCTCTATTCATGGGGGGCATTTTGCAGCGAGTTTGGGGGTTGTGGAGCTAACAACGGCTCTTCATTATGTGTTTAACACACCCGAAGACTTAGTTGTTTGGGATGTTGGCCACCAAGCGTATGGGCACAAAATCATCACCGGAAGAAGAGAAAAATTTCATACAAATCGTTTATATCAAGGTATTTCTGGCTTTCCTAAGCGTTCGGAATCCATTTATGATGCCTTTGGTGTAGGGCATTCTTCAACATCAATTTCAGCAGTATTAGGGATGGCTGTTGCGGCTCAATATGCCGGAAATCACACCCGACAGCATATTGCGGTAATCGGTGACGGAGCCATGACAGCCGGACTAGCCTTTGAAGCCCTAAACCACGCCGGAGTAGAAAACTCCAATATCTTAGTCATCTTAAACGATAACTGTATGTCTATTGACCCTAATGTGGGAGCACTAAAAGACTATCTAACAGACATAACTACATCAAGAACATACAATTACATCCGTGACGAAGCATGGAAATTACTTGGAAAAATTGACAGATTAAGCTCTAAAGCCCGATTTGTAGCCAGTAAGTTAGAAGACTTATTAACGGCAAACTTATCTAAACCGGGAATGCTGTTTGAAGCCTTAAAGTTCCGTTACTTTGGACCTATTGATGGCCATGATGTTACCCACTTAGCTCATGTATTGCAGGATTTAAAAAAGATTCAAGGCCCTAAGTTGCTTCATTGTGTTACCGTTAAGGGTAAAGGTTTTGCCCCTGCCGAAGCTGACCAAACCAAATGGCACGCACCGAGTTTTAACTTTGACAAAATTACCGGAAAATCCTTTTCTGTACCTACTAATATTCCAAGCCCACCAAAGTTTCAAGATGTTTTTGGATATACAATTGTAGAGTTAGCCGAGCAAAATGATAAAATCATGGGCATAACTCCGGCGATGCCTTCCGGCTGTAGCCTAAATCTAATGATGGAAAAGATGCCGCAAAGAACCTTTGACGTGGGGATAGCAGAGCAGCATGCCGTTACTTTTTCAGCCGGCTTAGCTACCCAAGGGTTAGTACCATTTTGCAATATTTACTCGTCATTTATGCAACGTGCTTATGATCAAGTTATTCATGATGTTGCTATTCAAGAATTACCGGTAGTATTTTGTTTAGACAGAGGAGGCTTAGTCGGTGCTGACGGAGCTACACATCACGGTGCATACGACTTAGCCTATATGCGTTGTATTCCTAACATTGTCGTTTCCGCCCCCAGAAATGAACAGCAGCTCAGAAATCTGATGTACACCGCTTCGCTATCCAAAACAAAAGGCCCATTCACCATTAGATACCCCAGAGGCGAAGGCACGATGATTGGCTGGAAAACGCCATTTCAAGAAATAACAATTGGAACTGGTGAGAAAATATGCGACGGACAAAATATCGCTATTCTAACAATCGGAACAATGGCCGAAGAAGCCATCACTGCCCGAAAAAATTTAATGCAGCAAGGAATTACTCCCGCTATTTATGATTTACGTTTCATAAAACCCCTTGACGAAGCCTTATTGCACGAAGTAGCGTCTAATTATCAATTTGTTATCACAGTAGAAGATGGCTGTTTGATGGGAGGCGCAGGTAGTGCCATATTAGAATGGTTCTCAGAACACAACTACTTCTTACCTATCAAACGTTTGGGAGTTCCCGATAGAGTTGTTGAGCACGGGACTCAACCTCAGTTATATGCTGAATGTGGTTATGGTTATGAAGCTATCCAAAAAACGGTACTTAATTATCTGAAAGTAAATATTGTATGCTGAAAAAACTACTGATAGGAGCGTGGAAACAGCCTATGTTTCGCTATCTGGTTTCTGCAAGTACCGCTACTTTGGTGGATGCCAGCATATATGCATGGCTTTTTTATGGTGTTTTTGAAAAAAAAATTGTCCACTTAGCCGGTTTCGCCATTGGACCACACCTTTTTTCTATAACCATAAGTTTTACGGTTGGGTTACTCACCAATTTTTGGCTCTCTAAAAAGATTGTTTTTGGAGAATCACAACTCAGGACACGCACTCAACTTAGCCGTTTTTTGATGGTTGCAGGAATCGTATTTGTTGCAAACTGGTACATGACAAACTTTATGACACTGAAACTGACGGAGTTATTTACATCACACACTCCTTCATTGGCTTTCGTAGCTCGAGGAACTTCTGCAATTATTATTGCAAGCATCAGTTTTTTTAGCCATAAATTTTTCTCCTTTGAAGCACATAAGCCAAATACTACATGATTACGTAGAAATCAGTTTGTCTTTTGGGTTGTGGCTTAGAAATTATAACTTTCATATTTTCTGAACCACAATCCCTAAATCAGGTCGAGTTTTGTGCTACTTCATTTAGCGCAGCAAAGTGATAACTCCGCGATAGCTATTTGGTTTTTGGGTTTCTAAGTGCTCAAATTCTACGTCTGCTATCCAGTAATACACTCCTTCTGGAACATCTTTTCCGTGATAAGTACCATCCCAGAGGTTGTTAATATTATTTGAGGAAGATAACCAAACGCCCCATCTATCAAAGATTTGTAATCGGATACTTTTTACTGACCGTGCTTTAATTGGAATAAAGTAGTCATTACGTCCGTCTCCATTAGGTGTAAATACGTTTGGAAAGATAATATCGGGGCAATTATCTACACAAAATTCGGCAGAATAGGGACTTTCATTTCCAACGGTATCAGTAGCCGTGATTACAAAGCATCCAGCAATTGAATATAGTTCAGGGTCGGAAAATAGATATTTGGGTTCTGTAACTCTTTTTAGAAAAGTATAGGGGCCACCGGAATTTCTGCTAAAATAGATTGAGTAAAAATCCAAATCACTAGCACAACTTGAATCTGAGTTTGGCCACCAAAAATCCACCGTGAAATCAGTACAGTTTGGTTCCATATTAAAAGAATCTCGAACTGGTAAGCAAGGAGGAGTTAGGTCAATAGGTACTCCGCAGGTTTCGTTAGAATCATTGATAAGTGGCTGACGAATACTGGATACCCCGTATTTACCATAGCTTTTTATGAAATAGCAGTAAGTAGCTCCATTCATAAGGCCGCTATCTAACCACCGGTTTCGGGTTGCATCAACAGTCTGAATAAGACTAAAATTGACCTCGCCGGGAGCTTTTCGCCAAATTTGAAAAGAATCTTCAGCCCAAGGTGTGTGAAAATTCCATTCTAAAACCAAAGACTTATCCGCAGGAGCTATTTTTAAATAAACCGAAGAAGCTTGATTACTGTTTGCTATTAGATTGTTATTTGAATCAAATAGTTTTACTTGATATTTATAGGCACTATCCTTAGTGTTTAAATTAGGGTCAAAAAATACCGTATCTGCCCAATTAATAATGGGTGAAGTTATTGGAAAAAGTGTACCGCCGGTGATACCGTTTGCGCGAAATAGTTGATAATAATAGGGTTTTGGGAAAAATATAGAATCAATAATGGTAGTATCCGGTCTTGCCCACGCTACTTGGATACTACCGATTGATTCATCGGTAGAGATTACCGAGTTAGTAACCAATATTGGAGCATCTCTTTGTAATTCTACGCAGATAGGCTCAGATGCACAGCTTGGCTGGTTCTGGGGAAAAATAGAAACAACTCTATAACAATAACTGCCTACATAATCTAAGCCATTACCATTATTGTCATCTACCAAAGAAGTATCTGCCCAGCTATCTGTTTGGCCAACTTTTTCGTACCCGGATAATGCGGTATTAGTGCAGCAGGTCGTATCAATATGGCCAGAAATTCCCGTAGAGCGATAAATATCGTAACCAATAGCATTAGAACAAGGATTGGGTTTCCAGACTATTTTAATCTTGTGTCCGGGCTGAGTAGTAGCTTGTATCAGTTGGGTACTTGGTGGAACAATCCTAATTCGGGTAACTTTATTATCTGCTAAGGTATAATGGTTTAATAAATTATCATGGGCATAAAAATCTAATTGATAAGGGCTTATTTGAATATGTTCGCAAAATATATCCCAGCGAAAAGTAGCAGCAATAACTGGAAAACCTTTTACCGGAAATTGTTCTAATGGTGGAGACATGGTTGGCTTTCCTATCGGAACCTGAAAAGGGCCGTTATTTCCCATATCACCGTTATTGAGATATAGATAAACACTATCTCCGAGGTTAATATCATTAGTTGTTATATTAAACACTAAAGACTGTCCGGGTTTAGAGCAAAGTTCGGTAGGTGCATTGATAATAGGTGGATCGTTATTACAGGGGCCAACGATAATCCCCATATCTCTTATGATGTGCCCTACAAGTCGGCCATTTCTAAACTCTTCAATTAGTATTGAGATATTGTATAGTCCTACTTGTACAGGAGTGTTCCATGTAATTAATCCTGAATAGGGGTCAATAGTAAAAGTACCGCCAAAGGCATTTGGGTAGCGATAATTTGCGACCTGTATAGGTGTGTTAATGCCGTTATCGGGATCATATTGCTGACAAGGAATCAAGCTGAAAGCGAGAGAATCTCCGTCTGGGTCATAGGCACCCGGGTTATGTGTCCACCGGCGGCCAGTACAAGCATCATCTAACGGGTCATTGAGCAAAATGGGCGAATTATTGTCTCCGGAAATAGGATTATACAAAATTGTTTCAAGATAAAAAGCCGTAGAACCGGATCTATCCATATTGATAATATTATCTTTTCGGGCTAAATCAAAATATCTGACGGAAAACTTACCCGGCCCGTTAAAAGTATAAGTTGTTCTGTAGTAGTTTTTTTTGATGTTAGAGCGTACAAAGATTCCCATTCTTTGCGGGGGAGAGCAGTTAGAACCGGTGGGGCCATTTTCGCGAGGAATATCTTTAATTACATCAAATTTTATATATTGGCCGTTCATAAATCCCCATATTTCAAGATCAGCAGAGCATCTATCAACGCCTTGTGCAATGGGGTCAGTATAGGTAGTTAAAAGGATTTCAAATGTATTCATCCCTACTTTTTTGTAGGTAATTTGCCCTGCGAGGTTGTGCGAAGCAGTAGCCCAGTTTGGAAGAAATACAATGAGAAATATTGTATAAAGATACCGGAGATAATTATTAGATAAGATTTGCATGGATTCGGCCCGGTTATAGTTGAAGCCGTTTTCAGTTAATTTTACCGCAAATATACAGTAAAAAAAATAGCAAAAAAACTTGCGTAGTTTAAAAAAAAGTGCTTACTTGCAGCCCTTTTTGAAGAAGAATAGAATTCTTTCATGGATACGTTAAGTTACAAAACAAAATCAGCGAAATCGTCTGATAATCAGCGTGCTTGGTGGGTAATAGATGCCCGCGACTTAATCGTTGGTCGGTTAGCCTCGGAGATCGCTAAATTACTTAGAGGGAAGCATAAGCCATATTACACTCCTCATGCACTTTGCGGAGACAGTGTTATTATCATCAATGCAGATAAAGTTCGCTTTACAGGTAGAAAATTAGTCGAAAAAGAGTATATTCACCACACCGGTTATCCGGGGGGGCAACGAGTAACAACGCCAAAAGCACTGTTGGCTAAACACCCTTGCAGGATCATGGAATATGCCATTAAAGGAATGTTACCAAAGACTAAGTTGGGAGATAAAATGTATGGTAATTTATATGTGTATGCAGGTGAAAACCACCCACATACAGCACAAAACCCACAGCCTTATACAATTAAAACAAAATAATATATGGACGTTATCAATCGAGTTGGTAAGCGAAAAACAGCAGTTGCGAGGCTCTACATAAAACCCGGAGCAGGTAGTTTTAAAATTAACGGTGTTGATTTTAAAGATTATGTTAATACAGATTTATTACGCTTAAAAGTGCTTCAGCCATTTCAGGTTTTAAGTTTAGATCCAGCTTCTTTCGATATCTATGTAAACGTTTACGGTGGTGGAACTACCGGACAAGCCGAAGCTATCCGCTTAGCTATTTCTCGTGCCTTTGCGTTGTCTAACCCAGAAGAATATCGTCCCCCCTTAAAAAAGGCAGGATTTTTAACCAGAGATGCCCGTTCTGTAGAGCGTAAAAAATATGGCCATAAGAAAGCTCGCAAAAACTTCCAATTCTCAAAACGTTAATATTTTACAGTCAGAATTTATCAGAATGAATACAATAACTCATGAGGAACTGTTAGATGCCGGTGTACACTTTGGGCACATGACCCACAAATGGAATCCGGCAATGGCTCCTTATATTTTTATGAAAAAAGATGGCATCCATATTATAGATGTCCTTAAAACACAAAAAATGTTGGAAGAAGCCCAGCGAGTAGTGAAGCAACTTTCAAAATCCGGCAGAAAGATATTATTTGTGGGCACCAAAAAGCAAGCACGTGAAATTTTAGAAGAATATGCCCGCTCAGTAGGAATGCCTTTCATTACAGAAAGATGGCTTGGAGGCATGCTTACCAATTTTGCAACAGTAAGAAAAAGTGTGCGCAAAATGTCTAACCTCGATAAACTCGTTACCGGTGATAATGCTGTTAATATTTCCAAAAAAGAAAAATTAATGATTAGCCGGAACTGGGGAAAATTAGACCGTGTATTCGGAGGAATTGCAGATATGGCAAAACTGCCAGCAGCTCTCTTTATCGTGGACGCACTCAAAGAACATATTGCAATAGCAGAAGCCAAAAGATTAAATATCCCTACTATCGCTATTGTAGATACTAATAGCAACCCAAATTCAGTGGACTTCCCAATACCAGCTAATGATGATTCTACAAAATCAATAGAATTTATTACAAAATGCTTAGTTGAGGCAATTAAAGAAGGAAACGCTGAAAGAAAAACAGATAAAGAAACCGAAGAAGAAAAGGAAACAGCTAATACAAAAGACTAAAACGCAGTAAGTTTTCATTAACGGAATAGCTTGCGACTTGGCGTAGCGGTGGATTTAGAAGGACAGCCAACTAAGTATAAATGTTGATTTGAAAAATAACTGTTCAATATAGAACCTTTCCATCATTACGCCAAACCTCTGTTTAAACTACTGTCTTGCTATTTTTTGTTCTGGTTCTCTGTATTTATGTAGTGGGAGGAAAGTAGCTTCCTTGTCAAGTTTAGTTTTGCTGGATTTTATTTCGTTCAGTATATTGTTTCGTCCTGAAAAAAGTTTACACTTTTTGGTTAATAATCCTATTACAAGGTTACATTTTTTTAAAAAATCCTGCATACCATTTACAGTTGTTTTATCGGATGAATTGGAAACGAGCTCTGCTGAGAAGCAACTCGATAGGAATAATCCGCTCAGATAGCGTAATAATCCGTTGTAATATGTAAATATTATAGCGGATTTCTTTACATTACTCGATCTACCTATTCCTAAAAAAACTTACGCCATCGTTTACACCTCCTTTTCTTGTTTGTTGATTTGGGTAATAGTTTTTCCACCGTTTACGAGGTTCTCCGCTCTTTTAAGGTGCTTCAAAAGGCTTGAGATTATCAATACTTCCATACGGTCTTAGGTAATTATAGGTGCTGTAAGTCACCGCCTATTCTGCCGTTTTGAAATCAGTAAATACTGCTTCTAAAAGCTCTGACTTCAAAATACCGGTTACTCGCTCTACCAAAGGATTTTCCAAAGGGTCGCCATTTTCGGTCATGGAGGTTTTAATGCCCTTATCCTGCAATAACTTTACAGATCCATCACAACAATACTGCACGCCTCTATCGCTGTGGTGTATTATATCTTTGCAATTAGGATTTCCCGTTAAGGCCATTTTCAGGGCTTTTAATGGTTCTTTTGCGGATAGGGTTTCACACCTATCCTTGTGGCTGTAAGCACCCGTAATGATAATAAATGGACTGCCAACTTATATTTTTTCTGTAAACAAACTCGAAATGGGTATAACCCCCAGTGAACTCCTGTTTTTAATTTGTAAAGAATAGCGTTAACTATTTCTTCCAAAGCAACTGTTGGCAGAAATCCTCGTTTGGGTGAAGGTAAGTGAACAACTATTTCGTTTTTTATTATATTTTTACTAAGTACTTTGTACATAAGGGTTTGTTCTGAAATAATCATGTTTTGTAACACAAATTTAAAGAACCCTTTTCAACTTTTTTTTAAAAAAGTTGAAAAGGGTTCTTGTGTAAACCTATTTTAGGACGAGACATTACCCCCCCAATTAAAGACTTAATATGAGTCTTTAATTGGGGGGGTAATTAAACGAGAAACAACTCTAAGTTATGCTTGATTTTTTCGGTAGTTTCGCCATTCCCAAAAACCGGCAAAACCAATGAATATAATTAAGATTACAGAGGCTATACGTGAGTAGGTTTCGGTAGTATCAATTATTTCGGGATGAAAACGCATTTCGATTTTATGGTCGCCTGCCGGAATTACTAAGCCCCTTAATACAAAGTTTGTATGGATAATCGGCACTTCTTTTTCATCTATAAAGGCTTTCCAACCTTTCGGGTAATATACTTCACTAAATGTTACAAAACGAGTCTTTGGCGAGTGATATAAATACGTAAGTTTATGATTATCATGGTTTTGTATTTTTATGTATTCGTTATTGTAGTCAACGGTATCTTGGGAAAAATGTTGGGTAATAGCGGCATCTTTTTGTTCGACTATGGCAGTAAACATGGAGTTTACACCGTCTAAGGTATCTAAGGCTGCGTCAGGCGTTGGCACTATAATTACCTTTTCGCATATCCAAGCATTTCCATAAGCATTTAAGTTTTGGTAGAGATATTCTCCGTCTTTAGTAGCCAATAACTCCGGCCATTGAGGGAAACTAAGTTTCTGATTGTGAATTATATACTTTGTATTTAGCATATTCAAAACGTTGGGGTTCATTTTGGATATGTGGGCATCTATGAGCTGTTGATAGCGTCTAATTTTGGCTGCATTGTAGCCGCCTATGGAGTTTAGGTAATAGGGAGTACGGCCGTCATTAAATGGATTTCGGTTCATCGGAAATACCCGATAATACGTCTTGTCCTTTTCAAGCAAAAACTGCTCTGTCTCTTTCATCGCAAAAAACTGCTCATTATCTTCTTTATCGCGAAAATCGGAAGTATTAACAAAACGTTTATCAACAAGCCATAGGTTAAATAACATAATAACCGAAACTCCAATACCAATAATGATTGGATTGGAAATGGTTTTCTTAATAAATAACCAGAGTAAACCGGCAGCTAACGCGATAAAAATTACTGCCTGAATAGCATCATTGCGAAGTATATCTGCTCTGTCTGCATATAAAGCGGTCATTAATTGCTTTTTTAGCTGTTCTGGAAATCCTAAGTTAGCATCATTTGGTCCCTGAAAAGAAAAGAATGTAGAGCCTAATACAGCTAATATTAAAGCTAAACCGGCAGTAATACCTGCTGCCCAAAATACAGCAAGCTGTATTTCTTTTGAATCTTTTTTGTTTTGTATAACTTCCTGAAAACCTAAGCCGGCCAGTATAGGCATTGTTAAAGAAGCCATTACCAACATAGAGGCAACTGCTCTAAACTTGCTGTAAAATGGTACATAATCAAAAAACAAGTCCGTAAAGCGATAACTTGAGGCTGGGTCTGAGCCAAACATATATAATCCTATCCAAGCAATTCCGGCTAATAATAAAGCATATCCGGGTGCCGGTAGTTTTACTCGATTTTTGGTAAAGTAAAAAATTATGGGTAAAGCTAAGACTACAATAGCTTCCGGAACATTTAAACTATGCCTACCTAATGACAGCAGGCAAGAAAGTAATGTTGCATACAATAATGCCCATTTAAGTCCTGAATCCACTAAGATTAGCCCTAAAATGAAGCCAAAACAAATTAGGGCACCGAAATATGTGGGGCCGGATGTGAATGGCTGGTCGCCCCAATAAAGAGGCCATGTACGGATGTAGTTTTCTGCCTCTTCGGTTCCCACTCCGTATTCAGTTAAAGCCTTATAGGTTTCGGATGATTTCCCAAGTTTTCCATTTGAACTTCCCCCTAATGCATTGGGTATCAATAAAGTTAGTAGTTCTTCACGCCCGTAAGACCATTGAAAGGCGTAATCTCTATCAAGACCTCCGGCTTTTTGGTCATCAGAAGAAGTGCTGAGTTCGCTTGGGCCACGAATGGAAAACTTAGAATATTCATAGACCGGAAGCATATTAGTTGCATTTACAGCTACACCAATTGCTATCCCAACGCCTAATAATAAAGTTGTGAGTAAATAAGAAACTATTTTTCGCTCATGAATATGCCGAACAAGTTCATACAAAACATAACAAGCTAACACAAGTCCAAAATAATAGGTCATTTGTACGTGATTATCAGCGACTTGTAGCCCCATAAAAAAAGCCATCAAGGCTCCGCCTAAAATAGGCTTGTTTCGGTAGGCCAAAACAGCAGCTAATAATAACCCCGGTGCATGCATGATAGCAAAAAACTTACTGTAATGCCCAGCTTCTACAATAATGATATTGTAAGAAGAAAAGCCATACGCAATTCCTATAGCTAATGCCAGCCACGAGCTTACCCCAATAGTTCGCATCAGTGCAAACATAAAAGCCATTCCAAAAAATAAAATCCCAATTGGGAAAGGCATCCCTAATAAGAACAAAGAATGTAAGGCAGATAGAATATTACCTTTAAATTCTAAGAAAATGGTATAGGTGGGCATCCCGCTAAACATGGTTTTTATCCAATAGGCTTGCTCTCCCGGGTGGCTTTCTCGATACAGCTTAGCATCTTGGTCCATACCGGCAACTTGCAGCAGGTCAGATTGTTGTAAGACTTTATGTTTAAGTAGCGGCTGAAAATAGAGTACCGAGAGCAGCAGCATCACGGTTAAGCAAATAATAGTAGAAACGAAGGTTTCTTGTTTCCAAAACGGCTTTATCATAGTTACTTACTTTCTATATTGTTCTGATTATCAGTAGAATCTTGGGATACTGTTGGTTCTTTTTTGGGTTTTGGGCTGATTAACTTGCCATTTTCATAAACTTCGGTACGCTCAATTTGTCCGTTATCGGTTAAATAAACCCACTTTCCCTGTTTTTGATTATGGTCGTATTGGCCTCGTATTTCCGGCTTTCCTGTAGGAAAATATGTTTTATAACTACCGTGCATAGCTCCTTCGTGAAACATTACCTCTGATTTTTTGTGCCCGTTTCTAAAATAAGAAACAAATAAACTGTCTGTTTTGTCATGCTTAAAAAAACCAACAGCTCTAAGTTGCTTATTATCATAATACCATTTATAGAGCCCGTGTTTTTGGCCGTCTAAAGTATAATATTCATACTCTATTTTGGTGGTATCGTTGGGGAAAGTGATTTTTTTTAGAGT
Source organism: Bacteroidia bacterium (assembly GCA_026932145.1). NCBI lineage: Bacteria > Pseudomonadati > Bacteroidota > Bacteroidia > Bacteroidia bacterium. The sequence goes on along the minus strand of JAIXKT010000046.1, from coordinate 39,419 downwards.
AGGTTGGCCAGCCACAAATCGTGGGAAAAAAATCCCGAATAAAATACTATAGAACAGAAATCTCATTATTCAAAAAGAATTGTGTGCAAAAGTACACAATTTGTTGGGCGAAGGCCGTAATCACTACTTCGTTTCAATAACTTATACATAATTAATTTTATTCGGTGAAAAACACACCCCCAAGATTATGTATTAAGTACAATTTCTGCGGATAGTTTTTAAATTATCCCTTGTTCAGAAAATAATTTAATTTCATCTTCCTGATAACCAAGTTCTTGTAGAATTTCTTGCGTGTGTTCTCCGTAATGGGGAGTATTTCGCGAAATTTCAAAAGGCATATTTGAAAAATGAATGGGAAGTCTAAATTGGGAAATTGTGCCTTCGGTAGGGTGCTCTGATTGAATGAACATATTCCTTGCAGCAATCTGCGGGTGATTGAGTGTTTCTGGAAGGTCTAAGACCGGTGAAGCGCAGCAATCTGCTTGTTCCAGGATTGGTGTCCATTCTGAAAGTGTTTTTTGCAGCATAATTTGCTGCACTATTGATACCACTGTTTGTGCTTCTTCTCCAAAAACATAATGTTTGTCAATAAGTTCTGGTTTCTCAATGCAGGTACAGAATCTTTTCCAGAACTTATGTTCGAGGGCTGCTAAGGCGATATAGCGGTCATCTTGGGTTTTGTAGAGGCGATAAAAAGGCATCATTCCGGATAATAAATCGCCTCCACGCGGGAGTAAATGTCCCAGCATTTGATAGGTACTCAAAAGTATAGCGGCATGAGCCAAAACTCCGTCTAACATACTGACATCTACATACTGGCCTTTTCCGGTGCTTCGTTGGTGGAGTAATGCAGCTAACACGCCCATAACCCCCATTAGGCTACCGCCCACAATATCTCCTAATTGGTAGTTAGGGATAGCCGGTGGGTTTTCCGCAGAAATTCCATTTTGGGCTAAAATTCCGGCATAGCTGATAAAATTGAGATCATGCCCAGGGCGTTGGGCTAAGGAACCGGTTTGGCCGTATCCAGAAATAGAGCAGTAAATTAATCGCGGATTTATATTGCTAAGCGTTTGGTAATCAAGTCCCCAAGAAGCCATTAAGCCCGGTCTAAAGCTCTCTATCAAAACGTCAGCTGTTTTTACCAGTGATAACAAAATGGTTTTTCCGGCTTCTTGAGTATAATCTAAACGAACAGAACGTTTGTTTCTATTAATGGCCAGAAAAAGTTCTGAATAAGTTCGCTTCAGTGGGGGAATCCAGCGGGCATAATCTCCGCCACGGGTGTCTTCTATTTTGATAACATCAGCTCCCATATCCGCCAAATGCAATGTACACAAAGGGCCGGGAAATAAACGGCTTAAATCTAATACTCTAACACCGGATAAGAGTTTGTTTTCCACTACTTTAACTGTTTTCTAAATCATATCGCATCATAATTTCTACCAGTTGGTCTATATTTGTGGTTGCTTCCCAGCCCAGAGCTTTTTTAGCACGGCTGGCATCGCCTACTAATAAATCAACTTCGGTAGGGCGAAAATATTTGGGACTTACTTCAAAAATGATGCGGTTTGTTTTTTTGTCTATTCCTTTTTCATGGATTCCTTCTCCTTCCCAGACAATATCAAATCCACAAAAAGCAGCAGCTTTTTCGCAAAAAGTACGAATTGTATAGGTTTTTCCGGTAGCGATAACGAGGTCTTGCGGGGTATCTTGCTGGAGCATTAACCACATAGCTGCTACATATTCTTTGGCATACCCCCAATCTCGTTGTGCATTTAGGTTTCCTAACTTTACGGTATCTCTTTTCCCATGAACGATTTCTGCTAAATTAGTAGTGATTTTTCGGGTAACAAACGTTTTGCCACGTCTTTCAGATTCATGGTTAAATAATATTCCGTTGCAGGCAAATAGGTTATATGCTTCTCGATAGTTTTTTACTATCCAGAAGCCATAGATTTTAGCTACGCCGTAGGGACTTCTGGGATAAAATGGGGTATCTTCATTTTGGGGAACAGCTTGTACTTTTCCATATAACTCTGATGTGGAGGCTTGATAAAATTTGGCTTGAGGAGCATGATTTAACAGGGCATCCACAATTCGGAGTGTACCTAATGCGTCCACTTGAGCTGTGTATTCAGGAACTTCAAAACTAACCTGCACATGACTTTGGGCTGCCAAGTTATAGATTTCATCAGGCTTAATCCGCACCATGAGTTTATTTAGGTTGGAGCTATCTGTAATGTCCCCATGGTGCAACTGAAGTTGTGGATTCCCAAAAAGATGATCTATCCTGTCTGTATTAAAGTTACTGGCTCGGCGAATAATACCATGAACCTCATAACCTTTTTCTAATAATAATTCTGTTAAAAAAGAGCCGTCTTGACCAGTAATACCGGTGATAAGTGCTTTTTTCATAAATGGTTATAAGCGAAAATTTTTTTCACCCTAAGGTTGAAAAAAACAGGCTATTCTGTTCGTTTGTAATCAAAAACGATATAATCCTCATTATCAGCAGTTCCGGTATTTACGATTTCTTTAATACGAATAGCTGCATATTTTCCTTGATAGAACATTTTCATCACGATAACATCTCCCGGCTGTAGTGTAGGTGTTACTTGGGTGTGCGGCCCGGCAGCATAAGTTTCTGCCATAATGGTGTGGGTTATGTCATCAAAGTTTAGTGTAGCTCCCGTTCTAACCACAAATACGGAATCCTGCCCGTTATTAGGTGAACGTAATGCTGCTAAAAACTCTCCTGAAATATCAGTTATTTCTTGGATGTCTTTGGCTTGATTTTGGGTTACGATGTTGGTACGAGTAAGCAGATTATATGCACTGCGGTTAGTGGTACTTAGCTTATTATAGATACGCTGGTCAGTATAGGAAAGTAACCGAAAAGGCTGAGTCGTATCTCGTGTCATATCTTTAATAGCATAAAACTCAACGCTATCTATCTGGTTCTTAGTGTCTTCTAAATATGCTACCAATCGGATGATGGTTAAATCTGGGACGGTGGCCGGAATAGTATAATCAAAAGAACGAACAGTGTTGGTTCCGGCTAAGGGTTCTTCCAAGATAGTATTTGGCATCTGACCATCAATGTATTCGGTTATATACCATTTTTTCATCTGTTCATTATCAGAGAGTTGGTAGCTCAATTTTATGATGCTTCCGGCGGTATCTGCCTGAGAACGTTGGCTTGGCGCAATCCGCTCAATACTTGGAGGCGTATCGGGTGGTGGCGGTAAAAATTCCTGCTCTTTTTTGCAAGAACTTAAAACAATTAACATCAACCCTACTGAAAACAAAAAGGCTCGCGAGCGAAAATTCATGCGTTATTATTTTTGGCCGCTAAAATAGTGTAAATTCTAATTAATACCCGTATCTTTTAGCTGAAAATTATACCATATACAATAAAATTAGATCGTTTGTAATTTAATCAATAGCAAAATACTACTTAAATAGACTTTTAAAATAAAGACAATAAAAATTAATATTTTAATAATAAGATAGTTATGATTTAAAAATATAGCTTAAATTCTGAATAAATGCTGAAAATATTTACCCAAAGAAAACTACTATATATTTATGATTAGCGCTAAATATTTTAACAATAGCCACCAGAAACGCCATTGTCCTGCATAATATATCTATTGAATTAAGTAAAAAAGTGTAATTTTGGCTGCGATAAATGTAGGAAAATTGGATCAGCTACAGAATACATTAAAGATACTGTGTGAAGCTTGTGGGGCGCAGATGGTATATTCCGCTAAAGAAGGCAAGTTAGTTTGCGGGCATTGTGGGAACGAAAAGATTGTTGAAACAACTCAACATAAAGTAGTTGAGCGTTCTTTTTCTGAAGCCCTTAATTTCTCCTCGTCAGAAATGGACTTTGGAATTGCCCAAAAGAACTTTACCTGTAAAGGTTGCGGTTCCGTAACAGCAGTAGATGTAACTACGGTAGCCTTTTACTGTAAATTCTGTGGTTCTCACCAAGTTAATGAGGAGGCACAAGAGCACCGTGTTATCAGACCTTTTGGAATCTTACCTTTTTCAATTACCAAAGACCGTGCTGCCACCGCATTTAAAGAATGGATTGGCACAGGCTGGTTTCACCCCAATGATTTACAACACTTAGCGCAAGCCGAAAAAATATCCGGAGTTTATATCCCTTTTTGGACTTATGACGCACAAACAGAGTCTTCTTGGACTGCCCTTGCCGGATATTATTATTATGAAACGATAACCACAACAGATGCAAACGGTAATAAAGTACAGCAGCAGGTACAAAAAATACGTTGGGTACCGGCTTCCGGCTATTTTGACCACTTCTTTGATGATGTAACCGTAATCGCCTCCAAAGGAATCACCCAAGCCCGTGTTCAAAACATCTATCCGTTTGATTTAAAAAAAGTAGTAGATTATGATCCAAAATTCATAACAGGTTGGGAATCAGAACTATATTCTGTTGATGTAAAACAAGGGTTTGAAAGAGCAGAGAAAATCATGAACGATTATATTTATCAGCAATGCGCAACTCAAGTACCCGGAGATACCCACAAAGACCTTAACGTCCAAACCCATAAACACAGTATTACCTTTAAACACATCTTACTCCCCATATATGTTTCAGCATATCGCTATAATGATAAGGTCTTTCAAGTTGTGGTAAATGGCCAAACCGGAAAAATAACCGGAGAAAAACCATTATCTTGGATAAAAATAACGATTACGGTAATTTTTGTCATAATCCTCGCTATTATAGTATATTTCTTGTTTTTTAAGAAACATTAATGTGTGGGAATTTTGTTGAATTGTTGTGGAAACAGAACCAAAAACTACCAGTAACTTGCAGACGGATTTTTTTTAGTAGAATTATGTATAGCAACTATAACAGATTTTTCAGAATTAGATTAGCTTGGTTGGTAACCGGCTTATTTTTGGGTGCTTCCGGTTTTGCACAAACGGGGGGTGAAACAAAGACAGTTGATACTCCCGCCAAAGAAACTAAGTCCTCAACATTTCAGCGTTGGACTTTAACACCTAAGGTAGGAGCTACTATTCCATTTTTAGATGTGAAATCCTCCATTAGTCCGGCATTTGGCTTATCACTTCGTTTTGCACTAACCCACGCCGTTAGCCTCGAATTAGAGGGTATAAAAAGTTGGATGAACTCATCTAATAGCGATAAGTATAAACGAGAGTTTAAGAATAGCTTTATAGCTTATTCAGGAAGAGTTGTCTATTCATTCTACAATGTTGGCGGATTTCGTCAATTTCTGCCGGGCTTTAGCCCGTATATCTCGGTGGGTATAGGCCAAATGTTTAATGATGTTTCAGACGTAAAAACAGGCACTTCAAATGTAAGAAATCCGCAGCCAAACAAGTCCACTGTTTTAGCTTTACCCATTGGAGCCGGAATCAAATTTTTCTTAGGTAGCCATTTCGACCTTTCATTACAAGGAGATTATTACCTAACCAAAAATGATATTTTAGATGGATTTCAGCCAGATGTAAATGGCAATTTCTTTCAGGATAGATTTTTAACAGTATTAGTTGGTCTATCTTATAAGTTTGGTAAAGGAAGTGAAAATTTAGAATGGTATGATTATGAGCAAGTTCTCAAAGATAAAATAAAATCATCAGAGTCAAAGTTATTGTCTATGGAAACTCGTTTGTTGGATTCTGATAGAGACGGTGTTATTGACGAGTTAGACCAAGAGCCAAATACACCGGAGGGAGTTCGGGTAGATACCAAAGGAGTAACTATGGACACAGACTATGACGGCCTCAAAGATGATGTAGATAAATGCCCCGGAATACCCGGCCCAATTGAAAATAACGGCTGCCCTTACGAAAAAAATAATGAAACCCCAAATTTAGATGGAAAGTATGTTAAAGACTCAGATGAAAGCCGCTTAAACCCTGATGAAGTTTCTACCACCCGTAACATCATCAACGACCCCAAAAACGCTAAGTACAAAAACAATCCCTCAAATACCACAGAGAAAATAAAAGATAAACACAAAAAGAACCGTAAAGAAGATTCCGGTAACGCAGACCTTGACAACTACCCAATCTACAAAATAGATTTAAACGAAACCGTTGGCCCCAATGACTCAACGTTTTACATAATCGGCGGATCTTTTGTCAAAAAATACAATGCCGTTAGATTCAGCAAAAAAGTCAATAAATTAGGATTATCTTCAAAAGTACTTTATTTTGAAGCAGCAGGTCTATACCGCGTTACTTTCCACGAATATCGTTCACGTGAAAAATGCCTTGAAGAACTCAAGAAAATCAGAGAAACAGTAGATAACGACGCATGGCTTTTTGCCCACTAAGATTCAACACTAAAATATAACTGCAACTAAGAGCCTTTAAAATCACATAAAGGCTCTTAGCTTTTTATATTTTAGATGTTCTGCCCTTTCTCTTGTAAAGAAAAACACCTACGAAGTAAAAGGTATAAGCCAAAATAAAATTAAGCTAATATCTTGAAAAAATATTACTACCTACAAATATATTCGTAGTTATCATTGAGTTTTGTATATTTGTGGCTTGAATGATTGAATGATTCAAATCTCCATAACTTTACCGGACAACACCGTAAAACAATACCCCAAAGGCATTACTTCGTTGGAAATAGCAAAAAGCATTAGCGAAGGATTAGCCAGAAATGTATTAGCCGCTGAATATAACAATACCGTTATTGATGCCTCTTTACCCCTGACCCAAAATGGTTCTTTAAAATTACTTACTTGGAACGACACCGGAGGTAAATCAACCTTTTGGCACTCTTCAGCCCACATCATGGCAGAAGCACTCGAAAAATTATACCCCGGAATTAAATTAGGGATTGGACCCTCCATAGAGCAAGGCTTTTACTACGATATTGACTTTAAAAACCATTCCTTTTCTCAAGAAGACTTTCCCAAAGTAGAACAGTTATTTTTAGAATTAGCTTCAAGTAATGAGGTATTTACCAGAAAAAGTGTTTCTAAAAGAGAGGCTATTGAATACTTTACCCAAAAAGAAGACCCTTACAAATTAGAACTTATTGACGGGCTTGAAGACGGCCAAATCACCTTTTATGAGTCAGGACATTTTACTGACCTTTGTAGAGGGCCACATCTTCCTAATTCTCAGATTATTAAAGCTGTAAAGCTACTGAATGTTGCAGGCGCTTATTGGCGTGGAAACGAAAAAAACAACATGATGACCCGTGTTTATGCGATTTCTTTTCCACAAAAAAAAGAACTAACAGAGTTCATAACCCGCTTTGAAGAAGCCAAAAAACGCGACCACCGTAAACTGGGAAAAGAACTTGGCTTATTCTACTTTTCTGAAAATGTTGGCTTAGGTTTACCATTATGGTTACCCAAAGGAGCCCAATTGCGTGAAAGATTGGAGCAATTCATGCGCCAAGCACAACAAAAAGCCGGTTATCTACCTGTGATAACACCGCACATCGGAAATAAAAAACTGTATATCGTTTCCGGGCACTACGAAAAATACGGAAAAGATTCTTTTCAGCCTATCCGAACACCACAAGAGGGAGAGGAGTTTTTCCTAAAACCCATGAATTGCCCGCACCACTGCGAAATCTACAAAGCCCAACCCCGTTCCTACAAAGACTTACCCCTTCGATTAGCTGAATTTGGAACCGTTTATCGCTATGAGCAAAGTGGCGAATTGCACGGCCTAACCAGAGTAAGGGGCTTTACCCAAGATGATGCACATATCTTTTGCCGGCCTGACCAAGTTAAGGAAGAATTTTGCAAAGTCATAGATTTGGTACTATATGTCTTTAAATCCTTAAACTTTCAAGATTATGTTGCCCAAATCTCCCTAAGAGACCCAAATAATACCGAAAAATATATCGGTAGCGAAGAAAACTGGAACTTAGCCGGACAAGCAATCATAGAGTCTGCTCAGGAAAAAGGACTCATTACAACCATTGAAGTTGGAGAAGCTGCTTTTTATGGCCCAAAATTAGACTTTATGGTGCGAGATGCACTTGGCAGAAAATGGCAATTAGGCACCATTCAAGTAGATTACAACCTACCGGAACGCTTTGACCTCGAATATACCGGAGCCGACAACAAAAAGCACCGTCCGGTAATGCTTCACCGAGCACCATTCGGCTCTATGGAACGATTTATCGCCGTTTTGATAGAACACTGTGCCGGAAATTTTCCCCTATGGCTCACACCAGACCAAGTAGCAATACTGCCCATCAGCGATAAATTTAATGACTACGCCGATGAAATACAAAAAAAACTATCCCTACAAGATATTCGCGCAACAGTGGATCCCCGAAGCGAAAAAATCGGGCGGAAAATACGAGATGCAGAATTATCTAAATACCCAATAATGATTATTTTAGGCGAAAAAGAATTAGAATCTAACACCATTAGTGTCAGAAAACGTGGCACCGGAGACCTTGGAACACTCTCTATAGCCGAATTTTTACAACAATTTACTGCATGGGTACACGAATCAATGAACATACAAATACAACAAACAATAATCTGAACCACACTGCGTTGAATGCAACCTAATAACAACAAAAGAAAAGTAGAAGAAACGATTAAGCACCGGATTAATGATGGAATCTTATCTGATATGGTGCGTATTGTCGGAAGTACAAACCCTGACCAAAATGGGATTTTCCCCATTAAACAAGCATTAGCTTGGGCAGAAGAAGCCGATAGCGACTTAGTAGAAATTACGGCAAATGCAAACCCTCCCGTTTGTAGAATTATTGACTACTCAAAGTTTAAGTATGATCTTAAAAAGCGAGAAAAAGAAAATAAATCAAAACAGCATGAGGTTATCCTGAAAGAAATTCGTTTTAGCCCAAATACCGATGAGCATGATTTTAACTTTAAATTGTCTCACGCCCGTAAGTTTTTTGCGGAAGGAAACAAAGTAAAAGCTATGGTTGTTTTTATGGGACGAAGTATTGTGTATAGACACCGCGGCGAAGAAATGCTGAATCAATTTGCCAGTGCCTTGGAAGATATTGCCAAAGTAGAATTTCCCCCAAAAATGGAAGGAAAAAGAATGCATCTTATTCTTTCACCTAAGAAATAATTTGTAATTTTGCGCCCTGTTTTACATAAAATTATATGCCAAAAGGAAAAACCAATTCTGGCGCCTCTAAGCGTTTTAAACTAACCGCGTCAGGAAAAATCAAGCGTAAGCATGCTTATATGCGGCACATCTTAACCAAAAAATCTACCCAGAGAAAACGCGCCTTAGGGAAGTTTTCTACAATTCACCCAAGTGACCACAAGCGCGTATTAGCTTTACTTTAATCTTTTGCCTAACAAAATACTTATTAAAAAGAGATGAGATCAGTAAATTCGGTAGCGTCCCGTGCACGCCGCAAGAAAATATTAAAGTTTGCCAAAGGCTATTTTGGCCGTAAAAAAAATGTCTGGACAGTTGCTAAAAACCAAGTAGAAAAAGGTTGGTTATACGCTTACCGAGATAGACGTGTCCGTAAACGTGAGTTTCGTTCCCTCTGGATTATGCGTATTAACGCCGCCGCACGCCAGCACGGACTAAGCTACTCCCAACTTATTAACCTACTCAATAAAGCAGGAGTTACCTTAAACAGAAAGGTACTGGCAGATTTAGCCATGAACCACCCGCAGGCTTTTGAAAAAGTCGTTAGCCAAGTAAGATAATTTGCAACCATAACTTTCTCTACACCAACTTTATCCCCATAAAGTTGGTGTAGTTTTTTGAATAAAAATCTTATTTGATTTCCCTAAAATAAATTTACTTTTTTACCTTTTGTGTATGGTAAGTTCTATCGCATTACTACGAGAATCGCAAAAAATTCATCTTGGAAATACAGAGCTGAGTTATTTGGATTTTGGCACCGGAGAGATTTCTGTTATTTTGATACACGGCCTTGCCGGTAATAAATTGCTATGGAGGAGTTCCATCCATGAAATTTCAGATTCCGGATTTCGGGTGATTGCCGTAGATTTACCGGGACACGGACAGTCTGCACCATTTACAGCAGATAGTTATTCCCTTGAAGCTTATGCTAAAACACTTGATAGCTTAATACAAGCACTTGGGATTAAAAAAGTGGCCTTAGTAGGCCATTCTATGGGGGCACAAATAGCTATTCACTACGCACTGAAGCATCTAAATAAAGTATCACATCTATTATTATGCTCTCCCGCAGGTTTTGAGATATTTAATACGATGCAGTCGCTTACATTACGAACGTTTATAATCCCCTCTTTTTTGCGTTATTTATCCGGAACATCCTTAAAAACGTTTATTCAAGATAATTTTTATCAATGGACGGATGACTATAATTGGATATTACGTTACTATGAACATCAGATGGAGCATAAAAAGAGGCATCAATTAATGCAGGTTTTTGGAGATTCAGTAGCTGCAATGCTGAATGAGCCGGTTCATCATCTATTATTTAAAATTACTCAACCTACATTGATAATCGCCGGCGAAGAGGATAGGTATATTCCCAACCGGTTATTCAGGCGGGTTAGTACAAACTCCATTATGCGTACAGGAATTGATAAAATACCTAATGCTGAACTACTTATGATTCCTAAAGCAGGGCATTTAGCGAATATGGAACATCCGGCTATATTCAACCAAGCAGTAATTAACTTCCTCAATAAAGAATCTTCTCCGATTTCAAAACGTACAGCCTAAGCTGGATTTTGTTATAAAATCCATTCCGAGCTGCAACTATTTTTCAGGTAAATTCGTTTCGTAGAAACCACGGAAACTTTTATTAGAATTTAAGTTTCCGTGAAATTAAATTTTACTACTTTTGCGCTCCAGAATGTATATGCGAAAACTAAGTTATTTTCTGATTATCGTTGTGCTAATTGCCGGAACAGGTTGGCTATTAATGCAGAATAAAGCTAAAAGCAAAGAAAAACTTCAACTTCCTGTTAATAAAGATGTTGCGGTTAAGGTGGATACTATTAGTTACCAAAAAATTGCTGACCAACTTACTATAACCGGTACCCTTTTTCCCCAGCATGAAGTATTTGTGATTCCAGAAGGGCAGGGGAGGGTTACTCAGGTTTTCTTTAAAATAGGAGAAAGTAAAAAAAGTGGCGAGTTATTGGCCAAAATTGATGATGAACTACTTCAAGCACAATTGGTTACAGCGCAAGCGAATTATGATAAATGCCAAAAAGACTATGAACGCTTTGAGGCTTTATACAAAGAAGGAGCTTCCACCGAAGTTATTGTTGAAAACGCCCGCTTAGGCTTTAAAAATGCAGAAGCTCAATTAACAGTAGCCAAGAGGCAACTTAAAAATACCAATATTACAGCTCCTTTTGCCGGCGTAATCACCATGAAAAACATAGAAATAGGCTCAATGGCTTCTAATAACACACCAATTGCCCAGATTGTGGATGTTTCAACCCTGAAAGTTCGCCTAAATGTAGGTGAAAATGATGTCTTTCAGCTAAAAAAAGGAGAAAAAGTGGAAGTATTAACAGATGTTTTTCCCGGAACGCCTTATTTTGGAATCATTTCTTTTATCAGTGAAAAAGGAGACGAAGGGCATACTTATCCCATTGAGATTGAATTAACTAACCAAAAAGAAAAGCCTCTTAAAGCCGGTATGTTTGTAAAGGTTAAGTTCGCTTCTATAACCAAAAACGAAGTACTCACGATACCCAGATCGGCTTTATTAGGGAGCTATAAAGACCCTAAGGTTTTTGTGATTGAAAATAAAACGGCACAAGAGAAGTCAATTATTGTTGGAAATACCTACGAAGATAAAATTGAAGTAGTAAGCGGCCTCAACAAAAATGAATTTGTGGTCGTTAATGGAAACCATAATCTAAAAACAGGTACGAAAGTAACGATTATTCCATAAAAAGATGTCTATCACAGAGTTATCCATCAAGCGGTCATCTTTGGTGGTGATTGTTTTTGTTGCTTTGGGGCTAATAGGGTGGTTTTCCTACAATCGGTTAAAGTATGAACTCTTACCGGATATTACCCCTCCGGTAATTTCGGTTACGACTATATATCCCGGAGCTTCTCCTTCGGAAGTAGAAAGTTCCGTTACCAAACCTATCGAGGAAGCCGTTTCGGGTGTAGATGAAATTTCAACTGTAAATTGCACCTCTCAGGAGGGGGTATCTTTTGTTATCATCGAGTTTAACCAAAATGCAGATATTGACGAAGCACTCCAGAACGTTCAGCGAAAAGTAAATGCCGTTCAGCCTACCTTTCCGCTAACGGTTAAATCACCAGTTATTTCAAACTTTGCGCTGAACGAACTTCCTGTTTTGCAGATTGGTATAACCAGCAACTTAGAAGCGCGCGCATTCTATAAGTTGCTGAATGACAAGGTTAAACCCAGAATTGCTAAAATACCGGGGGTAGCCCAAGTAACAATCGTTGGTGGTGAAGATCGGGAAATAAAAGTCAATTTAGACTCTGATAGACTCAGAGCTTTTAACATACCCATTGTTCAGGTGATGCAGATTATTAGGGCTTCTAACCTTGACTTCCCCACCGGAAACATAAAAAGTGAAACAGACCAATTCACGGTTCGTATAGCCGGCAAAATTGCTTCATTAAATGCTTTAAGAAACTTAGTAGTTGGAAAAACCAAAACAGGAGGCGATATTTTCCTAAAAGATATTGCCGAAATACAAGACGGAGGCACTGAGTATAAGCAAATTAGTAGAATTAATGGAAAATCTTCTGTAATTATCTACGTTCAAAAACAAAATGATGCCAATGCAGTAGAAGTAAGTAAACTTGCAAGAAAAGAAATTGATAAAATTACTGCTGATTATCAATCTATTGGAATCAACTTTGATATTGCGCAGGATTCGTCCCTTTACACAATGTCTTCGGCTAATGCCGTAAAAGTGGACTTAATGTTTGCAACTATCTTGGTAGCTCTGGTAATGATGTTGTTTTTACACAGTTTACGGAACTCCCTCATTGTGATGGTCGCTATTCCGTCATCGCTATTATCTACTTTCATCATCATGTACTTTTTGGGTTTCAGCTTAAATCTAATGACGTTATTAGCACTTTCATTAGTAGTTGGTATTTTGGTGGATGATTCTATTGTGGTTTTAGAAAATATTCACCGCCATTTAGAGATGAAAAAGCACCCTTGGGTTGCGGCATTGAGAGGGCGAAACGAAATAGGCTTTACGGCAATGTCTATTACGTTAGTGGACGTTGTGGTGTTTTTGCCTTTAGCATTGGTAGAGGGGATGATTGGAAATATTATGCGGGAATTTTCATTAGTGGTGGTATTCTCTACCTTAATGAGCTTGTTTGTTTCATTTACAATTACGCCAATGCTGGCTTCCCGTTTTTCTCGTTTAGAGCACCCTAATCCTAAGAGTTTACTGGGAAGCATCTCCATTGGATTTGAAAACTACTTTGAACGCTTAAAAGCAAAATATAATAAGCTATTGATTTTTAGCCTAAAAAGAGGTTGGCTAATTGCATTAATATCTACGATTCTATTTTTTGCTTCTTTTGCCTTAGTTCCATTAGGGTTTATTGGAGCAGAATTTATTCCCAAAGATGACAAAGGAGAATTTTCGGTTTCTTTAGAATTACCTGCCGGGTCCTCATTGATAAATACCAATAAAGTTACCCAACAAGTGGAATCTTTGATAACCAATATTCCGGAGGTAAAAAAAGTATATACAAACGTTGGCGTTTCTAATGATGGATTTATCGGGCAAAATTCAAACAATATTGCCGAAGTTATTGTAACCTTAGTTCCTAAAGAAGAACGTAAAAGGGCAACTTATGAAATCTATATGGAGCTGAAAACTAAGATTTTAGATATACCCGGTATCAAAGTTCGCGTAAACCCGATTGGTATTTTTGGGGGTGCAGACCAGACCCCAATTCAGATTATAGTGAATGGAAATAGCCGTGAAGATGTCAAAAAATCAGCAGATATTATTGCAGATATTGTCCAAAAGATTCCCGGAACTACGGACGTTCGCCTATCCTCCGAAGACGGAAAACCGGAAACCCAAATAGATATTGACCGCGAAAAAATGGCTAATTTTGGCCTTTCAATAGCCGAAATAGGTACTGCCCTGCAAATAGCCCTTACCGGAGATGACCAATCTAAATTTAGAGAAGGAAACGATGACTATACCATCCGTGTGCAATTAGACGGCTATGACCGATCCAAAATACAAACCCTCGGTAACATCACATTTAGAAATCCACTTGGGCAACTCGTTGAACTAAAACAGTTTGCTAATATCTATATCTCTAATGGACCAACAAAACTACAGCGATTTAACCGAAATTCTTCTATAATAGTACTCTCCCAAGTAATGGGCAGAGCAAGTGGAGACATCGGAAAAGACTTAAAAACCCAAATTGCTAAAACTAAATTTCCAGAAGGAACAAATATCAACTACTGGGGAGACCTGAAAAACCAAGAAGAATCTTTTGGAAGTATGGGAATAGCTTTGATGGCTTCAATCATATTTGTTTACATGATTATGGTTGCCCTGTATGATTCTTATGTATATCCGTTTGTGGTGCTTTTTTCCATACCACTTGCTGTCATTGGAGCTTTATTAGCTTTAGCCTTAGCTATGAAGACCTTAAATATTTTCTCCTTGCTGGGAATGATTATGTTGGTTGGTTTAGTTGCCAAAAATGCCATTTTATTAGTAGATTTCACCAATCAGCTAAGGCAGCAAGGGCTTTCTCGCTATGAAGCATTATTAGCAGCCGGCCAAGAAAGGTTACGCCCAATCTTAATGACAACTATTTCTATGATTATCGGGATGTTGCCCATCGCACTCTCTACTTCGGCAGGTTCGGGAACAAAATCTCCCTTAGCTTGGGCGTTAATAGGCGGCTTAACAAGTTCATTACTATTAACTTTGGTACTCGTTCCTGTAGTTTACAACTGGATAGACGGTATCAAAGAAAGATTTAATAAACTATTGGGAATCAAAGAAGAACCCGCTCCGGAAGACTTTGGTAAAGCTGACGCTTAACCCATAGAACATAACCAAACGTACTTTGTATTCAAAAAAAGCATAACTTTGCGGCCTAAAATTGAAATTATAAAAAATGAAAACAGGAACCATTTCAATTAATACGGAAAATATCTTTCCGATTATCAAAAAGTTTTTGTATTCTAACCAAGAAATTTTCCTACGAGAACTTATTTCTAACGCCGTAGATGCTTCCCAAAAGTTAAAAACATTATCTTCTTTAGGAGAAGTTTCTGGTGAATTGGGAGAACTAAAAGTTAAAATATCCATAAATTCATCAGAAAAAACAATCACAATCCACGATAACGGCATCGGGATGACTGCCGAAGAAATTGATAAATACATCAATCAAATTGCTTTTTCGGGAGCGCAGGAGTTTTTGGCAAAATATAAAGACACTGAAAATCAGATAATTGGTTTTTTTGGATTGGGTTTTTACTCGGCTTTTATGGTTTCAAAACAAGTTGAAATCATCACTAAAAGCTATAAAGATGCTCCGGCAGCTAAGTGGTCATGTGATGGTTCTACCCAGTTTACTATCTCAGAAGCCGATAAAACAGAGCGTGGAACAGACGTAATATTGCACCTAAATGATGATGCCTTAGAATATCTCGAAAACTACCGCATCGAGGAAATTTTAAAAAAATACTGCCGCTTTCTGCCAATTTCCGTTGAGTTTAACGAAAAAATAATCAACAATATAGCTCCTATTTGGCAAAAAACGCCCGCTTCCTTACAAGAAGAGGATTATCTGAAATTCTACGAAGAGTTATATCCGTTTCAAGAAAAACCGTTATTTTGGATTCATCTAAACGTAGATTATCCTTTTACTTTAACCGGAGTTTTATATTTTCCAAAAATTCGCCCTAATGTCGAAATCCAGAAAAATAAAATACAGCTATATTCTAATCAGGTATTTATCACAGACTCTGTTGAGGACGTAGTTCCGGATTACTTAGCCCTGTTACAAGGCGTGTTAGATTCACCGGATATTCCGTTAAATGTATCCAGAAGTTACTTACAAACAGACACTAACGTAAAAAAAATAAGTCAGCACGTTTCTAAAAAAGTAGCCGACAAATTACATGAACTATTTACAAATGACCGAGAAGCATACACTCAAAAATGGGAAAGTATCGGACTATTTGTAAAATATGGTATCCTTCGCGATAACAAATTTCATGAGCGTGCTAAAGAATTTTGCTTATACCAAAACGTTGATAAAAAGTTCTTTACCTTTGAGGAATACCGCAAACTTATCCAAATAAACCAAACGAATAAAGATGGTAAATTAGTAGTTTTATACACTACAAATGCAGAAACGCAGCATACTTACATAGAAATAGTAAAAAATCACGGCTATGATGTGTTACTGTTTGACGGAATTTTAGACATACACTTCGTTCAGTTTTTAGAAATGCACGAAGAGAATGTGATGATTTTACGAGTAGATGCAGATACACCAGAGAAACTAATAGACAAAGGAGAAGATTCTATTTCTGTATTAACGGATGCTGAAACAGAAGAACTTAAAAATCTTTTTGAAAAAACGCTTAATAAAACAGAAGCAGCTATTCAATGTAAACCGGCAAGCAATCAAGATTTACCGGTAATGATAACCCGCTCTGAATATCAAAGACGCATCACAGAATCAGCAAATATGGGGATGTTTTCCAGAGACCTTCCAGATTTGTACAATGTGGTTATCAACACAAACCACCCATTAAGTAGCAAAATTTTGGCTACAAAAGATGAAACAGAACGCAAAAATCTGATAACCTACAGTTACGAATTAGCGTTATTATCACAAGGAATGCTAACAGGCTCTAACTTAACGGACTTTATCCGCCGAGCTGTGGTAAATATTAGTCAGGAAAAGTAAAGATTTCGGTTCAGAAAGTATAAATGTTGTTTTTTTGGGTTATTGAAGAATAATTTATTCTTCAGTAACCCAAAAATTATCATTTTTTATCAATTTTTTTATCAGATTTTCTGAACCACAACCAAATATTCTTTTACAAAATATATTTTTGATTTCTGAAAGATACGAAATTTGCCGTACTTTGAAAATTATGTTACGAAGGATCATCGTTACTATTTGTTGGCTAATACCTACTTTGGCATTGCTGGCACAACCGGACTATAAAGCTGAAAAAAAATATTTAAAAGCCGCAGAAGAGTTTTTAAAATATGATGAGTATAGAATGGCTATTCCGCATTTGGTTTCTGCTGCCAAAGCAAATCCAGATAACCCTGAAACACAATATGTTTTGGGAAAGGCTTATTTCTTAAACGGAAGCAAGAAAAAAGCATTAGGATGCTTTAAGAAATTATACGAGCTAAATCCAAATTATCCCAATCCGCACCTATTGATGATGTATGCAATGTGTTTACACTTTGATTTACAGATAGATGCAGCAATAGAGAACTATAAAAAGATTAAAGAAAAAAACCTTATGGAGCCATATACGATGGAAGACATCAAGATGGCTATTAATCAATGCGAAAATGCGCGGATTTTGGTAAAGCAGCCGGTTAATGCCTTAATAGAAAACGTTGGCCCTACGGTTAATTCGGAATATCCTGATTTTGCTCCAGTAATATCTGCCGATGAGTCTATGATGCTCTTTACCTCACGAAGAAAAGGAAATTTAGGAGGCCCCCCTCCGGGTAATGAATTTCCGTACGAAGATATTTATATCTCTTACAGAGAAGATAACGGAGACTGGCTGCCGGCAATCAATATCGGCCCGCCAATTAACACCCGCGGACACGACGCCAGTATCGCCCTTTCACCGGACGGCCAAACATTATACATCTACAAAGACGATAATGGCGGCGATATTTTCACCTGTAAGCTAAAAGGAAAAACATGGGGAGCACCAGAAAATATAGGAAAACCAATCAACTCCAGATTCTACGAACCCTCAGTCTCTATATCAGCAGACGGAAAATTGATATTCTTTGTTTCCAATAGAGACGGCGGCGTAGGCAAAAGAGACATTTATTACTGCAAAAAACTAAGAAATAACAAATGGTCAGAACCTATCAATCTTCGTAAAATCAACACTCCTTATGATGACGATGCTCCTTTCTTTCACCCAAACGGAAAAACTCTTTACTTTTCATCCAAAGGCCACAACTCAATGGGGGGATACGATATTTTTAGAACAGAACTCCAAAAAGACAGTACATGGTCAGTACCGGTAAATATCGGTTATCCAATCAACACTCCCGATGATGACATCTACTTTGTTCTTTCTGCCAGTGGAGAGCACGGATACTATGCCAGTGTCAAAGACGGAGGCTTGGGTGAAAAAGATATTTATCGAATCACCATCCGAAAACCGGAAGTAACAAGCGTAGTAGCGAAAACAGAAGATATTAACCTAAAAAATGATGCCAAAATAGAAATCCCTGTTCCGATGCTAAACAATCCGGTAACTTTATTGAAGGGAATTATTACCGACAAAAAAACCAAACAACCCCTCGAAGCTACAATCCATGTAATTGATAATGAGCTAAATGATACTATATCTGAAAATATTTCCAATATAGCCACCGGAAAATATTTAGTAACACTGCCTTCCGGCAAAAACTATGGAATTATCGTTCAAGCACCAGATTATTTATTCTATTCTGAAAATTTTAATATTCCGATTTCTCAAGATTATCAAGAAGTAGTAAAAAATATTGAGTTAGATAAAATCATTACTGGCTCAAAAGTTATCCTAAAAAATATCTTTTTTGACTTTGATAAATCCACTCTACGCCCGGAATCCGAAGCAGAATTAGATCGTTTATACAAGTTTCTGGCTTCAAATTCGTCTATTCGTGTAAAAATTGGCGGCCATACAGACAACAAGGGTTCTGATGAATACAACCAAAAACTATCCGAAAGCCGCGCCAAAGCAGTTGTAGATTTCCTACTTTCAAAAGGAATAGATACCAAACGTTTGGAATATCAAGGTTATGGAGAGTCTAAGCCCATAGATACCAATGACACGGAAGAAGGCCGGCAAAACAATCGCCGCACCGAATTTGAGATTTTAGCAAATTAACAACCCAGAGATTTTTTTATTATTATTGTTATTTGGTTTAAAAAAAGTTCAATTTTTGTATAATGAATTGGAGAGAGTATCAAAAGTTGATTTTGCCGGATATTCCGAACTATCACCAACTTGATGTTTATGTTGCACACGGAGGCTATGAAGCCTCTAAAGAAGTGATAACCAATGCTTCACCACGTAATAAGTTGTATGGTATAGACAATGACCCCAGCACATTGCGTTGGGATAGAAAAAAAGTCATTGACGAAGTAAAGGCAGCTAATATTCGCGGACGAGGCGGGGCTGGCTTTAATGCCGGCTTAAAATGGTCATTTATGCCGCCAAAAGTACCCGGAGTCCCTCGTTATTTAGCTTGTAACGGAGACGAATCAGAACCCGGTACTATCAAAGACCACCGTATCTTTGAATACAATCCGCATCAATTTATTGAAGGAGTACTCATCGCCTGCTATGCTATGGAGATGGATGCCGCCTATGTTTATATCCGTGGCGAATACGTTGATTGGATTGATATGCTCCAAAAAGCCGTTGATGAAGCCTATGCCAAAGGATTTGTCGGAAAGAATATTTTTAATACCGGCATTTCGATAGACATCTACTTGCACAGAGGAGCAGGAGCTTATATCTGCGGCGAAGAAACCTCTCTTATGGAGTCCTTGGAAGGGAAGAGAGCGTATCCCCGAGCAAAGCCACCTTTTCCGGCACAAGCCGGATTGTGGGGAAAACCAACGACCATCAACAATATAGAGACCTTAGCGAATGCTCCCTTAGTGATTAAAAATGGAGCAGCTTGGTATCGCAATATTGGCAGCCCTACGCACCCCGGCCCCGTTTTATATGGTATCTCCGGTCATGTAAATAGACCCGGCGTTTATGAATACCCAACAGGAATGCTTATTACAGACCTACTAAACCACGTAGCCGGCGGTATGAGAAACGGAAAAAAACTAAAAGCATTGATACCCGGAGGCTCTTCCGTACCAGTACTTAGAGCAGAACAAATCGAAGGAATAACGATGGATGCAGATTCCTTACGCACCGTAGGAACTTATATGGGAACTGCCGGTATGCTCTTCTTAGACGAAGACACCGATATGGTAAAGTTTTTGTACCGAATAACTCGCTTTTATCACCACGAATCTTGCGGACAATGCACACCTTGCAGAGAAGGAACCGGCTGGTTAGAAAAAATAATAACCCGCTTTTATCATAATGAAGCCGATATACGTGATTTTGAATTATTGATAGATATTTGCGACAATATGGAAGGGCGCACAATCTGTGCTTTAGCTGATGCAGCCGCTTGGCCAGTTCGAAATACAATTACCCGATTCCGTGAAGACTTTGAAAAACGAGTAAAATTCAATCACTCCGTTCTCATTTCTTCTAAGTAATCGCTGATAGTCAGGCGTTTGTTATATGGCTTAGACGATAGTTTTTCAGAATAGGCTGACGAACCCAAGATGTATTTTTCCTCGCAGAGGGTTTAATGGAAATTCCCCCCATTTGCCTGCGGCGTAGCTAATGTTTAGTAACCCAGCTCCGGTTTCTAACTGTAAGCCAACCCCAATACCTAACGGGCTTACCCGAGCCGTTTCGGTATAGCTTGGTAATAACAACATTCCGTAATCAACAAAAGCTGCAAAAAATGAGTTTTTCTCTAATAAGTAGCGGTATTCTACTGTGCTGATAGCAGCAGCAGAGGCAGTAAATAAGTTTTCGTTAAACCCACGCAAAGACTTTGCACCTCCATATTGAGGCAGTTCGTTTAAGAAATAACTCTTCATGTATATCCAACTGCCTCGTAGTTGGGTTTTCAGGATATGCCGTTTTTGCGCTAATTTAAAGTATAGCTGAATATCGGCAGAAACATCTATACGGGGTTGCTGTAAGGGGATTTTAGAATAATCCAAAGAATCTAACCCAGTGGTTTTAAATACCTTTTTTTGTCCATAGCATATATCTCCGGAAATAATTTTTCCATGAGACGGGCTTGGCTTGTAATCTACTTTTTCATAGTTAATTCCGACCCCAAAACCGTTTGTTTTGGTATCTAAAAATGGCGGTGGTGGCCATTTTACGGTTTTATATTGCCCTACTTGAAGTAAATTTGAAGTGATATTTCTATAAAACAGCTGAAGTTGGAGGCCAGGTGCGAGGTCATAGGCGATACTGGGTTCAAATTTTCGGCGTAAAAACGTAGTATCTTGTTTTTGCAATTCAAATAAAACGGCAGGAGAAAATAATGTTTTGAAGATAAAGGGCTGTTTGTAACGAATATACAATTTTTGAGAGGCATCAGGGAGTTTATTATACTGCAAAGTCATGGCTTCGCCGGTTCTAAAAGCACTAATAAGCATTAAGTCGGCTGTTATTGTAAATTGAAATTTTGCAGTATTATTAACCGGCGGGAGCAAGCCTGCTAAGAAATCAAAACGAGAATTTTTGCGTGGCTGCATATTCAGATGAATAACGGCACCCCGATTGGTTAAACGGTATCGAGGAGTATCCGCTTGTTGATAATATAAAGAATTGTTTAAAATATTCGGAATCTTAGGTAATAGCAGCGGATTAAATACCTCACCCGGACGCATACGAAGCAAAGAATAGATAAAATTTGGGCGTTCCCGAAGTGAAGCCGGCAGAATAATGCTATCTATCTTTGTTTTAGCTCCTAACTCACCCAGCAAACTGGCAGAAACCCATTGCGTATCCTCTCTTTTTCGATAAACTAATGATTGAAAAGAAACCTTTGCTTGTAAATATCCAATTGATTTCCAATAAGTTACTTGTTTCTGAATAGCCTGATAAAGTTCGGGAGGTTTAAATAGTAGATGTTTAGCTGCATTATCTCTGAGTTTTAAAATTTCAGATACAGGTTCTAATAAACTAATATCCAGAGTATCCCAGCGAAAAATATCTCCTTCATAGACATAAATTTTGCATATATCAGGAGAAAAAACAATAGAATCAACAGAAAAAGCAATTTGGCCGCGCTGCGCTGCTTGGATAGTTAATTTTTTAATAACTTTTTGAATATCAGAGCTGTCTGAAATCTCTTTAATACTGATATTGGGATTTGGCGGAATGCTATGCACCTCAATATGCAATTTTTGCCCGTTTACTGTCAGGTAAATTCCTAAAAATATTATCCACCAAGAACAGCAAAGATGCATTTAATTAATGCTTGGCTAAGCCAGCCTGAGTTATGCAAAATGCATAGTTATCCAAATTATCAGAATCAAACAAGGTAGTTTCTTGCCAGTCCTTGAGTGTCTGGTTAAACTGAAAAATAGCAATTAATCTATGAGCTAAAAGGGTTTTAATTTCATCGCAGAGTATTGGTTTGGGAAGTTGAGTTTCGGATAACAACTGCTCAAAAGGTTCAATAAAGTATAGACAAGAAAGTATTTTTTTCTGGGTTGAGGATAAAATATTGATTTTCATGGTAATGGAAATTAGAATGGGGGTTCTTCAAAGTATCCGCTAATTTCTTCTGCGTTATTTATTTTTGAGGGGAATTCACGGTTTGCGGGGTTATTTTTAGGTTGGATTGGGAACGGGTTGTTAAACTGTGGGTCAGCTTGGAGGGTGAAATATTCGTTTAGGTTATCAAATTTGGCAAATTTGGCGATGAAAGATAGTTTTACGGTTGCTAAGGGGCCGCTACGTTGTTTTCCGATTATCACTTCACCGACTCCGGCGGTTGGGCTTCCGTCTTCAAAGGTCTGCAAACCATAATATTCCGGTCTGTAGAGAAACATAACCATATCAGCGTCTTGCTCTATGGAGCCTGATTCCCGTAAATCACTGAGCATAGGGCGTTTATCAGAACCTCTTTTTTCTACTTCACGGCTTAGCTGGCTCAAAGCGATAACAGGAACGTCTAATTCTTTGGCCAATTCTTTCAATGCTCTGGAAATACCGGCGATTTCCTGCTCCCTACTAAAGCGTTTAAAAGCATCGCTATTCATAAGTTGCAGATAATCAATGATAATCATTTGTATATTATGCTCTACTTTAAGTCTTCGGCATTTAGCTCTAAGCTCCAAAATAGAGAGTCCGGGGGTATCGTCAATGAAGATTTTGGTTTTAGCTAAGGTATTTAGCCTTTCGTTTAGTTGAATCCATTCGTGGGGTTCAAGTTTTCCGGTTCGTCCTTTATTGGCATCAATTTCGGCTTCTGCAAACATCAATCTTTGAACTAACTGGGTAGCAGACATTTCAAGGGAGAATATAGCTACGGCGGCATTTTGTTGAAAGGCAGCATTGCGGGCTACCGAAAGTACAAAAGCGGTTTTTCCCATACCTGGCCTTGCCGCAATAATGATTAAATCCGAATTTTGCCAGCCGGACGTGTAGCTGTCTAATGCTGGAAAACCGGAAGTAATCCCCGTTAAACCCTCTTTTTGGTCTTTTAGCTGCTCCAAACGACTTAATACACGGCCTACTAAATCTTGCATAGGCAGATAATCTCGCCGCAAATTGGTTTCGGATAGCTCAAACAGCTTTTGTTCAGACTTATCTAATAACTCAAAAATATCTAACTGCTCTTGATATGCTAACTGATTGAGTTCGGCAGTAATGCTTATCAGTTTCCGCTGAATAAACTTCTCTACAACAATTCTGGCGTGATATTCAATGTTGGAAGATGAACCAATACTAAACGTAAGTTCATTGATGTAGCTTGTTCCGCCTGCTTTTTCTAACTTTCCGGTGCTGCGGAGGTACTGAACAACGGCCAGTAAATCAACGGGATTTGAACGGGTAAATAAGGCTGTGGCGGCTTCAAAAATAAACTGATTTTTAGGATCATAAAACATTTCCGGCTTGAGAATATCTATAATCCTAGCTAAAGCCTCAGACTCAAGCAAAATACTCCCTAATATAAATCGCTCTAAATCAACAGAATTAGGAGGAACCCGGCTAGTATTAACCGGCAAAGAATTAGTTGAGTTAATTAACGAATTAACAGATTCAAATAACTTTTGCTTTGGGATATTTTCTAATTCAGTATTTTCCATAATAAAAGTGCAATTTCGGAGATACTCAAGTATTGTAAAAGTATTGTGAAAAATACCCTGATTTTGTGTATAACTACAAGGCTTTTGTGGAAAAGTAAAGTGCTGTTTTGTGCCTTTACGGTGTTTGTTGAAAAAATAAAGCGATAAAAACCCTATCTATCGAAAAATCATTACGTTGGTTTAATAGCAAAAATCCGTTCTTCTGTTTTCTCAAAAGAACGGATTTTTATCAACAGTATTTTTTGAATAATTACTTATGCCTCAGCAGGAGTAACTTCTACGATTTTTTTTCCGTAAAGGGTTCTGAATAAGACAGTTCCTTCAGATAAGGCAAATAGAGTATGGTCTTTGCCAATACCCACATTTTTACCCGGATGATATTGGGTTCCTCTTTGGCGAATGATAATGTTTCCGGGGATAACCAATTCTCCGCCATATTTTTTTACTCCCAAGCGTTTACTGTGGGATTCTCTACCATTTTTGGAACTCCCGGCTCCTTTTTTGTGTGCCATAACTTATGCTGAAATAGATTGAATTAAAATTTTGGTAAACTGCTGGCGGTGTCCGCGCTTATTTTGAAATCCTTTTCTGCGTTTTTTGTGAAAAACGATAACTTTATCTCCTTTAACATGAGCCACTACCTTAGCTTGAATAGAAGCACCGGCTACAGTGGGAGCGCCTATTTGAACACTTCCATTTTCTTGATCTACTAACAAAACCTGGTCAAATTTCAGCTCACTGCCTTCTTCATTGGGGAGGCGGTTTACAAATATCGTTTGGTCGTTCATAACTTTGTACTGATGACCAGCTATGGATACAATTGCGTACATAATCCTTAGAATTTCAGGGCGCGAAATTACAAAAAAAATTATCTAACCATAGGAAAATGTAATTTTTCTGCTTTTTCTGCTACAGTGTCTTTCAGGGAGGTTTTGTATTTCAGTATAGTTTCTATCAGCGTTGGTTCGCCAATGCTCAATATCTGGGTAGCTAAGATTCCAGCATTATAAGCACCGTTTACAGCTACCGTTGCAACCGGCACACCATTAGGCATTTGAACAATAGACAGCAGAGAATCCCAGCCATCCAAAGAATTAGATGATTTAATAGGTACTCCAATGACCGGCAGCGGAGTTGCGGCGGCTAACATACCGGGTAAATGAGCAGCACCACCGGCACCCGCAATGAGCACCCGCAACCCACGCAAATGCGCATGACAAGCATAATGATGCAACTTCTCCGGTGTACGATGCGCCGAAACGATGTCAATTTCATGCCTTACCCCAAAAGTTACCAATATAGACGATGCCGCCTCCATGATAGACCAATCAGAATCCGAACCCATCACAATCCCTACCCAAACTTTATCCATAAAACATTAAGACGTTTTTCCAAAACGCAAGAAACAAATCTTTTTAACTCGCAAGGATGCAATTAATACTCAATGATATTCCTAAAACTGCATATTCTTTTGTGGATAACTTTATTTGGAAACTATTTTGAAGTTTCATTTGCTTTGCTTTGCTGAAAATTTTCACTATTGATATGAAAAATTTAGCAAAAAGATTTTTGATTGTTATTTTTATTACGTTTATATTCGTATCTTGCAAGCAAGACGAGAAACCGTTTTTGAAAAAAAACTTTGGAAAGGAGGCTGTTTTTGAACAAATCGAGGACATCAACCTATCTGTAAGTACCAAAAAATCCTCCAAAAATGGTGGTCCTACTCCGGCTGAAATTATAGCACTTGGAACGTGGCTTAACCAAAACCGAGAGCTTATCCATAAATACATGGATATCTGGATGAAAGGAAGTTTAAGTATGATAGAAAATCAACAGATAAGAGATAAAATAAATGTAGCATCAGTTAAATACGAACAAGAGACTGGTGTGGACTTTTACGCCCCTTTCAAAGATGTTATTCAGGACTCTCAGGAATTAATGATGAAAGTTACAGAATCTATTACTAAAAATGGAACTTCGGAAGATTTGGAAATATTTCGGAATCTGAAATTAGAATACAAGCCGACTGCGCCTGTTAATATCACCATTAAACCTAAGTTCTTTTTGTATTACAAAACACAGAGTATTTATTCAGGAATAGATACTGACAAACCGCTTAGAGTAGCCGTTCGACTATTGCAAAATGAAAATTCCATCCCCGGATTTGAATTTGACGGAGCAAAATGGAATCCGATCACTACTACTGCCGTAGAAATAGATAACAGAGCCACAATACTCATTTCCGCGATGATAGAGTTTCCGGATGGCAGCCAGTATTTTACCAATACAATTGAAGCGGCAGGGTGCGGGAGGTGTACACACTCTGAGCGCAAGGAGGAAGATTGTATGTGGCCAGGAAAAGGATGTAGATGTAAAAAAGGACATTATGCTGATGATATCCCATATTATTAAGAACTTAAGAATCCTTATAATATACTGTCTGTGTGGTTGCTCCTTGCACTTACCCCGAAAACCATACATTCATAACATTAAAATGGATAACGGAAAATCAATTAGTGGTTGCGTAGCAAATTTTGAATACTTTTTGTATTTGATTCATGAAGTAGATACAAGCGAAAAATTCAGGGATAGTTTGTATAAAGTTCCGATAGAATATAATTATGCTGTCCCTTTACAGGATGTTGCTGATTTTATTAAATACAAAACTTCAAAGCTAAATAAATTCAAAAATGCTGCATTTGAAAGCAACTGTTTAGGGAGGTCAAGAAGAATATCCCATAAAAGATGGAAGTTGTATCAAAGATTTGACCCGAGCCGAGCTTATACAATAAAGATGGAATTACCGGATTCTGCAGAATTGAAGAAATTAATACGGGACAAAAAAATCGTAAAGTATTGTCCATGCGAATTAACTAAGCAAGGGTTAATTTCTTTGGTAGTGGGGGCAGATTGTTCCCATTATAGCTTACGATTAGTCGCATGGTTAGAAAAAAACGAATAATGAGGAAGTGATTTTTCTGTGTTTTCACATAGGCTCATAATGCTAAACTGTTCAGAAAAGAAAGGCAATAGATATACGCGATGATAGAGTTTCCGGATGGCATTTAGCATTTTACCAATACAACTGAAACGGCAGGGTGCGAGAGGTGTATTAGAACTTACAATCCAGTAGAAAAGAAATATGAGTGTGAATCTCCAAGAGGACGTTGTAAATGTTACATAGAACTTAACCCTATTAGGTATGTTTATTAACATAAGCTATTGTGCCATTTGTCTAATGTTATTTTTGAGCAATTTTTCTTTTACTAAGCAGAATTCTTCACGTAAACAAGTTTCCAGCTACGTAACCATTGAAGAATAACGAATTTTTCAGGAATGTTTTAGTGAATATGTGGTAATGGGTGCTTACCGCGAAAATATAATACTTAACGAGCCTGTTGCACGACAAAAAAAATTAAAATATTTAACTATTTGATTTTGAATTAATTAAATAATTTATTATTTTTGTGGTGTGATAAAGCACGCCCAAATACAGATGAGTTTTAGCCAGCCCTACGTTTCTAAACGCAGTTCTAAAAACGCGTTTCTAAAGCAAATAAATGAGGTAATTGATTGGGAATCAATCGTAAAAATACTTCAAAAACACTACCCAAAAGGGCTTAGACCGGACGGCAGACCCGCCTACAACCCCATTATTCTTTTCAAAATGCTACTGCTCGGCGTTTGGTATAAAAGCCTGAGCGACAGAGACATAGAAGACAGGACCAACACCGATTTAAGCTGGATGACCTTCGTTGGGCTGAGTCTTGAAGACGAAGTACCCGACCACAGCACCCTGTGCCGCTTCCGCAACGAACTGGCAGGAAGCAATGCCTACGACTTGCTGTTGCAAGAACTTAACCAACAGCTTGATAAACATGCTATTACGGTAAAATCCGGCTGCATAATAGATGCCTCCATTACCGACAGCCCCCGCAAACCCACCGGAAAACCCACCTACGAAATTGCCGAAGACAGAAAAGAAAACGAACAAACGGAAGAAGCTATACAAACACAAACGGCTGAATTAAAGCTTGTTAAAGTAAATCAACCTGGCGTGGACGACGAAGCCCGCTGGCTCAAAAAAGGCAAAGAAACCCGCTTTGGCTACAAAAAACACGTTATTACCGACGGCAACGGATTGGTCCTTGCCCTGGAGACCACACCCGCCAACGTCCATGACCATAACCACTTTAACACATTGATAACCAAGGCACAAGTTCCCCCAAAAGTCGCCATCTATGCCGACAAAGCCTACAAATCCAAAGCCCATACCACCTACCTCAAAGCGAAGGGACTTAAAGATAGAGTGTGTTATAAAGCAGTGAAAAACAAACCCTTAACAAAATTACAACTCAAATTCAACCAACTCTGCGGCAAACACCGCTACAAAATAGAGCGCACCTTTGCCGGCACCAAAAGCTGGTTCGGCGGCGGCACCGCCCGCTATGTGGGCATCGCCAAAACCCACGCCCAGCACGCCCTGGAAGCAATTGCATACAACCTGTATAGGTTACCTAAGCTATTAGTAAACAATATGTTAACACCAAAAACGGCACCACCTCAAATGCAGCTATTTTAAGCCTGTAGGCCCAAAATACGCCCAATTGGTAAAAATGAGGCGAAAAAGGGGCAAAAACATAAAAAATGAAACCCCACACCCACAAAAAAAGACGTAAA
>JAIXKT010000046.1:0-9752 GCA_026932145.1 Bacteroidia bacterium | reverse complement strand
TTTTTTTGTAAAGATACGAAATATATGCGTCATAACATATTTAACCTAACATTAGCTATTTTTGTGCTTTGGCAATGAGGGTAAGTAACCCTTAGTTTGGCTTCTGGCATAGACAATAAAGTTAGTCCTTATTGCCAAAAACTTCATCATACTTTCTGAACCACAATTGAAATGGCTTATTGAAATAAAACTATATGCGGCTGTTTATTCATTTTTCGGTTAATTTTGCCCAATGATACAGTTTAAAAATATTTTCAAGATTGGGCTTCTTCTCCTTGGGGGAAGTAGTTTATTTGTTCAGGGGTTTACCCAAACTACGCGAACAAACAAGAAAAATGGTGGCTACACATTTACCAGCGAAGTAGAAGTCGGTAATACCTCTGTTAAAGACCAATGTAGAACCGGTACTTGCTGGAGTTTTTCTACACTTTCTTTCTTTGAGTCAGAAATTATCCGTTCCGGTAAAGAACCTGTTGATTTGTCAGAAATGTTTATTGTACGGAACGTTTATCTAAAAAAAGCCGAAAAATATGTACGAATGCATGGACATATCAACTTTGCTGCCGGCGGAGCTTTTCATGATGTTTTAGCAATCATTGACGAATTTGGAATTGTCCCTAACGAAGAATATACTGGACTTGTAAACGGGCAAAAAAAACATAATCACGCAGATATGGATAATGTACTTAAAAGTTATCTTGATGCGATCATAAAAAATGATAATGGGCCGATTAACCCGGATTGGAAAATTGGCTTTAATGCCATTTTAGACATCTATTTGGGTAAAGTACCTGCCAACTTTTCCTACAAAGGGAAAACCTATACGCCTAAATCCTTCGCTGAATACTTAGGAATTCAAGCTAAAAATTACATAGAAGTTTCTTCTTTCACCCACCACCCGTTTTATAGCAGTTTCGTTATAGAAATTCCCGATAATTGGATGTGGGGTCAGGTATATAACGTTCCGCTTTCAGATTTAGAGCAGATTTTAGAATATTCTTTAAAAAATAACTATTCTATAGCTTGGGCAAGTGATGTAAGCGAAAAAGGGTTTTCGTTTTCTGACGGGCTTGCGATAGTTCCACCTGCCGGCTGGGAAGATTTATCCAAATCAGAAAGAGCTTCCGCCTTTGAAAAACCCGCTACCGAGCAAGAAATTACCCAAGAAAAACGCCAACTCGCTTTTGATAACTACCAAACCCAAGATGACCACGGAATGCACATCGTAGGCCTTGCCAAAGACCAAAATAATCAGAAATATTACTATGTAAAAAACTCATGGGGAAGTGCTGATAACGATCTAAATGGCTATTTCTATGCCTCTCGAAACTTTGTGCTATACAAAACTACTTGCCTCATGGTAAACATTAATGGTGTTCCTAAAGATATTCTCAAAAAATTAAAGGTTACACCTTAATGCGGTATGATTTTTGCGATATTGATACTAACTTAAAACCAATTACTTATGTTAGGATTAATTTTTAGTTTAAATCGCGTGTCCTTATTGACCATCGCCCTTTGCTGGAGTGTAGCCGTATTTGCTCAACCTGCCAAAAAAGTACGTTTTGCAGACAAATCTGCAGAGGAACGTACCAACTTCATTGTTTCTGTATTGAAGAATCGTTTAACACTTACACAAGCACAAGAACCTAAGATTCGGGATATTGTGCTGGCCAGCGAAAAGCAGCGTGATACAGACTTTAAAGCAAGCCGCGGAAATAAAGACGCGCTATCTGACGCTCGGAAAAAAAGAAATGCCGCTTTGGTCGTTGAATTCAGAACGGTACTTACAGCAGACCAAATGCATATCTTTAACAAAAACCGCCTTGAACTCAGAAATGAATGGCTTAAACAAGCCGGAGTTCAGGTCGAAGATTAAACAAAGAAGCCTTCTGAAAAACAAGCCGCGTTTTTACAAACGCGGCTTGTTGCTTAATTATCGTTTATTATCAGCTTTTTCAACAACTATCAATCTACATTATTGATGCTTTTTTATACTTTTGCTCAATGAAAGCATTTTTTTCTATCTGCCTCCTATCTATTAGTTGCTTTGTTTTTTCACAACAGCCGGATACCTTACGAAATAAAAATGCTAACTCTCGGCAAAGCGAATCCGGCGGATATTTAGATGAATATTACCGAACCAGAGGTATTAAAGAACTACCTACTTCTAAGAATAGGGTTTCATGGTATCCATTTGCTTTTTTTTATAGCGGCTTTAAACTTGGCTATGAGCGTGCTTATAGCTCCAATAAAAGTTTGAATATTAATGTTAGTTATTCTCTAACCGAAGAATCCCACTACTATAGTAATACTTCTTTTTGGTTAAATCAGTCTTTAAAAACGACTATTTATAATTTTCGAGAACTTTATGTTGAGATACAGCCACGTTTTTATGTATCTTCGGAGGCAGCTAAGTCTGAAAACACTGCTATTCCCGGTTCTTTTTATGCCTCTCCATTTTTGGCAAGTCGGTTTGCCACCTTTACGGCAGCAAGTCAGGAATTAGATGTCGTTACGGGCATTCCGTTCACGAAGGAGGATAACTATCAAGCAGCAGCAGTAGCAGCAGGCGTTATATTTGGCTACAATGCTATTATCGAAAAACGATTTAGTATAGATTTATACTTAGGCGGAGGGGTTCTGACCTCCAATGCTAACGGGAAAAAATATCTATCTCACCCGCCAATCCCGATAAATTCTTACCGCATCGGAATAATGCTTCAACCCGGTTTTTCTATCGGTATTTTATTTTAAGTTAGCCCAAAGTACTGACAAAATGCCAACAGAATGACACGCCGTGATTTTTTAGCTACTTTGGGAGTTAGCTTCTTAGCCCCTCGTGTACTTAGCCAGCGGCTCCCTAACTACACATACGCAATAGAAAATTGCCAACTGTTTATCCATAATTCTTGGCAAAAAAGAACTATCGGAATCTTGGCAGATGGAACGTATCATATTTCTGAACAACCAATTACGGCAGAAAAAACCATTTCGGGAGAAGGTTTAGTATTGAGTTCGGGCTTTATTGATATTTTAACAGATAACTCAGCTTCACCCAGACAAACCTATAAAATTGTAGAAGAATATAAAATCTCTGACGGTGTAACGGCAGCCTTACAGATGCACGGAGGAGCAGAAAATCCACAAAATTATTATCAAGAATTTTCTGTTTTACCTCATTATACCCATTTTGGAGTATCTACAAAGGTTATGAACATTCGTAACCGATACCCCACTTTGCCACAAAGATTATACGCCGTAGAAACTGCATTAGAAAAAGGAAAATCCTTAGGCGTATCCCATAGCATTGAATACCAGCCAACTCCCTACGACGAGTTAATCCAATACGGGAAGATAGCAGCTAAATACAAACGTCCGTTTTGTTTACATCTGCGTTATTCTTCGGCTGAACAAGAACTACTGGGCGTTGATGAAGCCCTAAAAATCGCCTTAACAACGTGCTGTCATCTACATATTGACCACCTACACTCTACCGGTGGCACCTTCCAGATGGAAAAAGCTTTGACAAAAATCAAAGAAGCTATTTCTAAGGGGGCAAATATCACCACCTGCGTATATCCATATTCATTTTGGGCAACATACCTACATAGTAAGCGTTTTGACCCCGGATGGCAACAGCGCTTTGGGCTTACATATCAAGATTTAACAATTGTGGGTACGGGAGAGCGTTTAAATGAAGCCAGTTTTGCTAAATATCGTAAGCAAGCAGGAATTTTAGTTGCTGTTCCAGAAGGAACAATGCCCTTAGAAAAAACCATAGATTTAGCTTTACGAGAGCCTTTTTCGATGATTGCCTCTGACGGCGGAATAGAAAAAAGTGTGTTAGCCAATTCACACCCGCGAGGAGCCGGATGCTTTTCCACCGCTATTGCCCACGGCCTTAAAATCGGCTTGCCTCTTGAAGATATTCTCGCAAAAGTTACCCAAATGCCAGCCAAATTATTGCCTACTAACCACCAACAACGCGCTATACTCGCTCATGGAAATTACGCAGACCTTACCCTCTTTAACCCCAAAAAAATTAACGGAAAAGCTACCGTCTCCAATCCAAATCAATATTCCTTCGGTATAGAATACGTATTTGTGCAAGGAAAATTAGCTTACGCCCAAAATAAATTACACGAAACTAACGGAAAACCCATTCGCTACGAATAGGGTTAGCCCCCTGAATCTGGATGCCCACGTTGGTATAACTTGTTTATGAATTGTGGAAATCGTCCAAAAACAACGTACTATCTTTGCTTTCCTGATATAGAAATTATATCATGAACCTAACCCGTTAAAAAAACGTACAACACAGGATAGTAACCCGTATTACCAATGAAAGCTTCTAAAAAAACGAAATCATCTGGGCTTAAAATACAGCGCCATTTTACTGAATCAGGAAAAAACCCCTTTGAGATGTTTCAGTATGAATTAAGGACTTCCATTATCAGAAATCCGGCGGGTGATGCGGTATTTGAAATGAAAAACGTAGAAGTCCCAAAATCATGGAGCCAAGTAGCAACCGATATATTAGCCCAAAAATATTTTCGGAAAGCGGGAGTGCCCCTGCCGGACGGATCAACCGGCGGTGAAAATTCCATTAAACAAGTAGTTCATCGTATCGCAGTATGCTGGAAAAATTGGGGAGTTCGCTATAATTACTTTGCCTCTCCCGAAGATGCCACTACTTTCTACGATGAGATTGTGTATATGCTGCTGACCCAAATGGCAGCTCCTAATTCCCCACAATGGTTTAATACCGGACTACATGAAGTTTATGGTATAACCGGCCCTTCACAAGGGCACTACTACGTAGATCCCAACACAGAGAAAGTTACAAAATCTGCTAATGCCTATGAACATCCGCAGCCTCATGCTTGCTTTATTTTATCTGTAGAAGACGACTTAGTGAACGAAGGCGGAATCATGGATTTATGGGTTCGTGAAGCCAGAATTTTTAAATATGGGTCTGGTGTTGGTACCAATTTTTCTACCATACGCGGCGAAAACGAAGGGCTAAGTGGAGGCGGGCATTCTTCCGGCCTGATGAGTTTCCTGAAAATAGGCGACCGCGCAGCCGGCGCAATAAAATCCGGCGGCACTACCCGTAGAGCTGCCAAAATGGTTTGCCTTGACTTAGACCACCCCGAAATCATGGACTTCATCACGTGGAAGTCCGAAGAAGAAAAAAAAGTAGCCGCCCTCATCGCCGCCGGATACTCCTCAGACTACGAAGGAGAAGCCTACAAAACCGTTTCCGGCCAAAACTCCAATAACTCTGTCAGAATCCCAAACCGCTTTTTTGAAATCCTCCAAAAAGGTGGAGATTGGGAATGTATCGCCAGAACCAACCAAAGAGTAATAAAACGCTACAAATCAACTGAAATTTGGGATAAAATTGCCGACTCGGCATGGGCTTGCGCCGACCCCGGCGTCCAATATGACACAACCATCAATGAATGGCACACCTGCCCCCAATCCGGCAGAATCCGAGCATCAAATCCATGCAGCGAGTATATGTTTTTAGATAATACCGCCTGCAATTTAGCCTCCATAAACCTACGAAAGTTCTTTGATGAAGAAACCCTCACTTTCGATGTAAAGGGATTTGAACACGCAGCCCGCCTCTGGACTATCGTACTGGAAATTTCGGTAACAATGGCTCAATTTCCTTCCCAAGAAATAGCCCAACTGTCCTATGAATACCGAACACTGGGGTTAGGTTTTGCAAATTTAGGTACTATGTTGATGATTTCCGGCATTCCTTACGATAGTTCAAAAGGACGTTCCATCG
Organism: Bacteroidia bacterium; assembly: GCA_026932145.1. Classification (NCBI taxonomy): domain Bacteria; kingdom Pseudomonadati; phylum Bacteroidota; class Bacteroidia; species Bacteroidia bacterium. The sequence goes on along the minus strand of JAIXKT010000046.1, from coordinate 3,949 downwards.
CTGCCTCAATTTCTGCCATAATGACCGGCACTGCATACGCAACTTCAGCAGAATTAGCCGCTTGCTTGGGAACATTCAAAGGGTTCGAGCCCAACAGAAACCAAATGCTGCGGGTGCTGAATAACCACCGATATGCAGCCTACAATGCCTCTGACGCTTATGAAGGACTATCTATCAAACCAAATGGTATAGACCAAACAGAGTGCCCCAAATATTTACTCACTGCCGCTTGCAACGCTTGGGATAAAGCATTACAGCTCGGCTCTATGCATGGATACCGAAACGCCCAAACTACCGTCATAGCTCCAACAGGAACTATCGGCTTGGTAATGGACTGCGATACTACCGGAGTAGAGCCGGATTTCGCCCTCGTAAAATTCAAAAAACTATCCGGCGGAGGATATTTCAAAATAATTAACCAAGCTATTCCCGTAGCCCTAAAAAACTTAGGCTACCCGGAAACCGAAATAGAAGCTATCATCAACTACGCAAAAGGCTATGCTACACTAAAAAATGCTCCTTACATAAACCCCGGAACATTGAGAAACAAGGGATTCAGTGATGCCGACATCCAAAAAATAGAAAGCAATTTGCTGGCTGCCTTTGATATTAGCTTTGCTTTCAACGTCTGGGTTTTGGGAGAAGATATTTACAAGCGATTAGGCATCCCCTCAGAACGTTATAACAAAGCTGATTTTGAACTACTTAAAGAACTAGGGTTTTCTAAATCTCAAATTGACGCAGCCAATGAATATATCTGCGGAACAATGACTATTGAGGGAGCACCATTTTTAAAGCTTGAACATTATCCTATATTTGACTGCGCAAACCGTTGCGGCTCTAAGGGAACTCGATTTATCCACCCACATGGCCATATCCGAATGATGGCATCTGTACAGCCTTTCATCTCCGGAGCAATATCTAAAACTATTAACCTACCCCATGAAGCCACCAGTAAAGATATTCAAGATTGCTACGAATTAAGCTGGAAACTTGCCCTAAAAGCAGTTGCTATTTACAGAGATGGCTCTAAACTCTCCCAACCACTTTCTAATAAATCTGACAAAAAATCAGAATCAGATACAATCAATGTTGTAGAAAAAATTGTTGGCAATAAAGGAGAACTCACCTTAGAAAATCTAACCGCCGAAGAGGTTTTAGAAGCCGCCAAAAGGATTATCGCAGCCTCGCCAGACACCCAGTTTAAACGCGAGTTAAGCCGCGTTGTAGAGAGAAAATCCCTACCCAATAAACGTAACGGATTTACCCAAAAAGCAAAAGTAGGCGGGCAAACTATATTTGTAAGAACCGGCGAATATGCTGACGGAACACTTGGCGAAATCTTCATAGACATTCACCGTGAAGGTGCTACCCTCCGCAGTATTATGAACTGCTTCGCTATCGCAGTTTCCATCGGCTTACAATATGGAGTGCCCCTCGAAGAATTTGTAGATAAATTTACATTTACCAGATTTGAACCCTCCGGAATGGTAGAGCATGAAAACATAAAGTACGCTACCTCTTTGGTAGATTACATTTTCCGCCTACTCGCTTTTGAATACTTAGATAGAGATGACTTAGTACAGGTTCCCGGATCTCGAACTATCAAACCTACTGAAAAAGAAGAACAAAACATACCTTCTAATGAATCAATTACATCACCCAAAACAGCAATGCCCGAACTTAGCAACCTAAAAAGTGCCAAAATTGAATCTACCCAAGAATTCTTAGGCAGTTTAATGGGCGATGCTCCGGCTTGCAATGTATGCGGCCATATCACAATCCGAAACGGAACTTGTTACAAATGCTTAAACTGCGGAAATAGCATGGGATGCAGCTAAAATCTAAATTTTTCAACTATTTATTATGAAAACGATTATTTCAAAACTATCCAGCGGTGTCCAAGGTGAGGACGTTAAGCAAAAACTGACTGCTAACTTAAATGCAGGAAAAGAATTGTTAAAAACCATAACCGATGCTAAAAACGTAGAGGCTTATGAGTTAGAATCTAAAGCTTGGCGGGCAAGTAGCTTAGATCTTCTGCGCTCTCAGTTTACCCAAACCATGAGCACTCCATACTACAACGATTACTACTCAGATTACAGTAAGATTTTTCGACAAGTTGAAATCAGAAATATCCACCGCCCAGATACAAAACGTGCTAAAATGCAAATTCTTATAGAGGCATTACAAGACGAAATCACCTTTTTAGAATCTATCATAAAATTATTTTAAACTACATTATCATTCTAAAGCTGACGTTATGAATGTCTTGTATTACGGGCACGCTTGCTTTTTGGTAACAATTTCCGGTGTCAAGTTATTATTTGACCCATTTATATCGCCGTTAGGTAAAGAAGTAGATATTGACGCTATTCGTCCGGATTATATTTTGGTTACCCATGGCCATGAAGACCACGTTGCAGACTTAGTTTCGATTTCCCGAAGCAGCGGAGCTAAGGTGGTTTCTTCTTGGGAAATCCATAATTGGCTTCAGAATCAGGGAATTACTAACACCCATCCGATGAATACCGGTGGCTCTTGGCAATTTGACTTTGGAACTGTTAAATGTGTAGTTGCCCAACATTCCAGCAGTTTACCGGATGGAACGTATGCCGGTAACCCAATGGGATTCGTGATAGAAACACCCGAAATATGCTTTTATTATGCCGGAGATACTGCGCTAACCTTAGATATGCAGTTGATTCCCAAACGATATAAATTAGATATAGCTTTTTTACCTATCGGAAATAACTTTACTATGGACACAACGGATGCTATAATAGCTTCAGAATTTATTGCTTGCAAACGGATTATACCAATGCACTATAACACCTTTGGCTTTATTGTGGTTGATATGCCGGTTACCCGTGCCGCTTTTGCCTCTGCTGGCTGTGTTGTAGAATGGATTGAACCCGGTCAAGCACGCGAAATATCCCGATGACTCTCTTAGACGGGAAAAAAGTTTCCCAAGAAATTCAACAAGAACTTGCTAATGAAGTACTTGAACTAACCCAACGGTTTCATTTGCCGCCCCCGCATTTAGCAGCAGTCTTGGTCGGTAATGACCCAGCAAGCCAAACGTATGTTCAACATAAAATAAAAGCCTGCCAAAAAGTCGGTATTCAATCTTCTTTGTACCAAAAACCGGCTGAATGTACCGAAATAGAGATTCTTAGCTTAATAAACACACTAAATTCTGATACTTCTGTTGATGGCATTTTGGTACAGCTACCCTTGCCAAAGGGCATTTCAGAAAATCGTATCATTGAACAGATTTCTTATGAAAAAGATGTTGATGGCTTTCACCCCATCAACATTGGTAGGATGACAAAAGGACTACCGGCAATTTTGCCGGCTACACCAGCCGGAATTATTGAACTTTTACGGCGCTATAAGATTGAAACTACCGGAAAAGAATGTGTTGTGGTAGGTAGAAGCAATATTGTGGGATCTCCTATGAGCATTTTATTAGCTCGTAATACCTATCCGGGAAATGCAACCGTAACACTATGCCACAGCAAAACCGTTGACTTAGAGTATCATTTAAAGCGTGCAGATATAGTCATTGCTGCTGCCGGCAAATGCGAGTTTATCCGTGGAAACCACCTAAAACAGGGAGCCGTTGTGATAGACGTAGGCATACACCGCATAACCAATCCTAACGGCACTAACCGCTTAGTTGGAGATGTTTGTTATGAAGAAGTAAGCCAAATAGCCGCCGCAATAACTCCCGTCCCCGGAGGAGTTGGACCCATGACAATAGCCTCTCTACTCCAAAATACACTACAAGCCTACCGGCAAAAATATGCTATTCCTCAATAGCATTTATAGCAAAAATCTATATTAGACCTCTTGCTTAATTCTTACAATATTTTTCAACCTAAAAATACGAATTGAGCGTGTTGCATAACCTCTAAATTTTTAAAAAAGCCCAAATTTTCTCCCG
>JAIXKT010000045.1 GCA_026932145.1 Bacteroidia bacterium | reverse complement strand
CCAATGATACACAAAGAAAAAAATTAAAAAAAATAAAAAGAAAGCTCTAAAAACATACCTATTCCTCTCCAAATATTCTAAAATTTACGCAACTTAATTGTGAATACTGTTGCGCTCACACTAAGTATAGAGTCATTACAAATAGAATTTCTGCCTATTTATTGAGTAAAATGACAGAGTGTGAAACCCTTTCGTTAAATTTGTTCTGTCAATTTTTAGTGAATATAACGTTTTATGCCTTTTCGATTTTTGTGGGTTATTTTTTCTCTGTGGGTGAATTTTAGTTTTGGACAACAAAACTGGTGGATTTTTTTCCGCGATAAAGGTTTAGAATCTTCTACTTATTATAAAAATTCTGCCTCATTTCTATCTCCAACTTCTTTGCAACGCCGTCTAAATCAGGGGATTTCTATTACAGAAAAAGATTTACCTGTCTCTTCTTTTTATGTAGAACAACTTAAAAATATTGGTTTACCCGTTGTGATGACATCTCGTTGGTTAAATGCTGCTGTTGTTTCTATCCAGCCAACTGAGTTTCAATTAAGTAAGTTACCCTTTGTTTCCAACGTACTTCCGTGTAAACGATATGTAAAATTATCCAATACTGCTTTTCAGCCTGAAATCGCATCAAAAAGTCAGCAAACTGATAATCAGCTAAATATGATTGGTTTAAAATCCTTTCAATCTCAAGGATTTTTAGGTTCTGGGGTTAATATCGCTGTTTTTGATGATGGTTATCTTAATGTTGATGTTAATTTTGCTTTTCAGAAAATTCGCCAAGACGGGCGTTTTATAGCTACCCGAGACTTTGTTGAGGGTGATTCTTTGGTTACAGATGCGGGGACTCACGGAGCTACGGTTTTAGCAATATTGGCTGGCAGCGTTAATGATACTTTTGCGGGTTCTGCTCCGAATGCAACTTATTGGCTTGTTAGAACCGAAAATCAAGGAACTGAAAAGCATATTGAAGAATATAATTGGTTAGCTGCCGCAGAATGGGCTGATTCTGTGGGTATTGATATTATCTCATCTTCGTTAGGCTACAATACCTTCGACTCTGGAGAGGGGGATTATAGTCTTGCAGATTTAAACGGCAAAACGGCGATAATTACCAAAGCTGCTGAATTTGCCGCTTCCATAGGTATTTTGGTAGTGAATAGTGCTGGTAATGAAGGACTTAGTTCTTGGAAAAAAATTACTGTTCCCTGTGATGGAGATTCGGTTTTGTGTGTGGGTGCGGTAGATCCAGCAGAGGTACGGTGGTATGGTTGTTCGATAGGGCCAACAGCAGACGGACGCATAAAACCTAATGTGATGGCGCAAGGCAGCGGAACAGCAACTATTTTTCCAAATGGGGCTTTTGGCACTACCAGCGGCACTTCGGTAGCCACACCACTTATAGCCGGTTTAGCCGCCTGCCTCTGGCAAGCAAACCCAACAGCAACCAATATGCAAATCTTTGAAGCTATCCAAAAAAGTGCCGACCGTTTTGCAAACCCAGATACCTTCTACGGAAATGGAATTCCAGATGCAATTAAAGCTGATTCTATTTTGAAAAAAATAATTTCCTACAGAATTAACAGTAATTATACTTCAAAAACTTCGGTCTTTTGCTATCCTAATCCGGTACAAAAAGAACTTTTTATTCAATTTCGGGAGTTGAATACCTCAGATAAATTCCAGATAGAATTATGTAATTCTACCGGATACATTCTTTGGAAAAAAGAAAGTAACGATATGATATTTAGAGCCGACTTATCAACTATCCCTGCGGGATTTTATTGGATTCGGGTATCAAATACATCAGGGTATTTTGAAACTATTCCTGTTTTTAAACTATCGGAATAGTTTCTGTGTTTTAACTTATGGCTGTTTAGCTTTTTGATTTTCCTAATATTTGTCTGGCGATGACTAATTTTTGGATTTCGCTTGTACCTTCACCGATTGTGCAGAGTTTTGAGTCTCTGTAATATTTTTCGGCAGGAAAGTCTTTTAGGTATCCATATCCTCCAAAAATCTGAACTGCCTCTGTGGCTGCACGCACACATACTTCACTGGCATACAATTTTGCCATAGCAGATTCTTTGTTGCAGTTGATTCCACGGTTTTTGTAATCCGCAGCTCTGAATATCAATAGTTCAGCGGCTTCTATTTCGGTAGCCATTTCCGCTAATTTGAACCCAATAGCTTGAAAATGAGCAATTGGTTTACCAAATTGTTCACGTTCTTTGGCATATTTTAAGGCACATTCATAAGCTCCTTTTGCAATACCTAATGATAAAGCGGCTATGGAGATGCGTCCGCCGTCCAACACTTTCATGGCTTGGATAAATCCTTCTCCTTCTTTTCCCAGAAGTTGTGATTCATGGATACGGCAGTTATCGAATATGAGTTCTGAGGTATCAGAGGCTCGCATTCCCAGTTTATTTTCTTTTTTTCCGGCGGAAAATCCGGGTGTTCCTTTTTCTATGATGAATGCGGACATTCCTCTGGAGTCGCCTTTTTCGCCAGTTCTGGCAATCACTACGGCTACTTTTCCTACGCTACCGTGGGTAATGAAGTTTTTAGACCCATTGAGAACCCAATATTCGCCATCTTTGCGGGCTACAGTGTTCATGCCGCCTGCATCTGAACCGGTATTGGCTTCTGTAAGCCCCCATGCACCAATCCATTCTCCGGTTGCTAATTTAGGTAAGTATTTCTTTTTTTGTTCTTCATTGGCAAAGTACATGATGTGTCCTGTACAAAGGGAGTTATGAGCTGCCATAGACAAAGCTATGGAGCCACAGATTTTGCCTAACTCGGAGATTGCCGTAACATATTCAAAGTAACCTAATCCAGATCCGCTGTAAGTTTCCGGCACAAGCACCCCGAGAAGCCCCATTTTGCCTAAATCCTTAAAAATATCGGTTGGGAACTCTTGGCTTTCATCATAGTGCATCAATACCGGTTTGATTTTTTCTTCGCCATAACGGCGAATTTGCTCTGCGATGTACAGCTGATTTTCGTTTAACTCAAAATTTAAACCTGATAAAGTATTTGTTGTTGTGGCCATTTCGTAAATAATCGTTGCAAATATACAAATCTACTCGTAAGATTTCATTTTATTGACGGATTCAACTTTTACTGAATTTAGCATGGTCGGTTCTTTTTTGGCAGAAGATTCTAATTGGGGTAAGTTTTTTATGGCTTGTATTGCTAAATCTCCTGTTTTTAGGTTTCCATTTATTACGGAACCCGGAGAGGTAACTATTTTATCGGCACAAACGTCTCCTGTAATTCTTCCGGCTTCTAATACCTGCAATAATTCACGGGCTATTAAGTTTCCATTAATTGTTCCGGCAACTGTTGCTTTTAAAGTATCAATATTTCCTTCAACAACTCCCTGGCTACTAATTACTAAGCGAGATTTACAAACTAATGTTCCGATTATTTTACCTTCTACTCGAATATCTCCTTGCGCAAAGATATTACCCTCGATAACAGTACCCGGAGAAATGATACTTAATGCACTTTCGGGAGAATTAGCAGAATCATCAGAGCGGTTGTTTTTGGAAAAGAAAGCACCCATATTTTTTTATATTACCAGACAAAGTTACAAAATTGTAAATTAATTTTTTGCAAAAAAACACATCATAATACTGATAAATTATTTTGGTGTGGGTAATGCTCTACAAGTTGCTTAGTACGTCCAAGCAGGTTTCATGCAGCCATTTATGGTCTGCGGGGGTGATGAATAGCGGGGGCAATAAATATAGTGTATTCCCTAATGGCCTCAGAATAATATTTTTCTGTAAAAATGTAGTGCTTATTTGCGCTGCTAAATGGCTGGTATAATCTGAACGTGCATTTTCTATTTCTGCTGCTACAACCATTCCTAAATGCCTTGCTTGGTTTACATTTTTGAGTTTTCCCAAATCTTGTGCAAAATCTTGTTGTTTTGAACAATAGTTTTTTAGTGTTGTAAGGGTATTGGGTTGCTGTAATAATGATATTGTTGCATTAGCGGCGGCGCAAGCAAGTGGGTTTGCGGTAAAAGAATGACCATGAAAAAGCATTTTTCGTTTTTCTGGCTGATGAAATGCTTCATAGATAGCCGGCGTAACAAGGGTTGCTCCTAATGGTAAAAAACCGCCCGTTAAGGCTTTGGATAAGCAAATAATATCCGGCTGATGCTCTAATTGATGGCTTGCCAAAAACGTCCCTGTTCTGAAAAAACCGGTAAATACCTCATCTGCAATGCAAATGACCTTATGTTTCTGAAGCTCCTCTAATAAAAAATTTAGTGGCTCAGTAGGGTACATCTGCATACCGGAAGACCCTTGCAACAAAGGCTCATAGATAAACGTAGCTATCTCTTCTTTTTTTAGCATATCTTCGAGTTCAGAGATAGTTTCTTTGGCTGTTTTAATATCTAAGGGAGCCGGTATCGAGATAACCTCGAAGAGTAAATCTCTAAATGCCCACGTAAAAATAGAGCGTTCAGAAACCGACATAGCTCCAAAAGTATCCCCATGATAGCCATTTTGCAGGCAAATGATTTTAGTCCTATTTTTTATCCCTTGATTCTGAAAGTATTGCAAGGCAATTTTCAGCGCAACTTCAACAGCAGTAGATCCATTATCCGAAAAAAACACCTTAGAATATGAGTTTCCGGCAAGTTTAATCAACCTTTCAGCTAATAGAATTGCCTGTGGGTGAGAAAATCCAGCAAATATAACTTGCTCTAATTCAGTAGATTGCTTAAATACTGCGGATACAATTTCCGGTTGGCAATGCCCAAACAAAGTAACCCACCATGAACTGATTCCGTCTAACAATGCGTTGTTATGTTCATCATAGAGCCACGCACCTTTGCCGCTAACAATAACCGGCAGGCCAGTAACATTAAATTGATGTGTATAAGGATGCCATAAGGATTGTTTATCTCGTTCTGAAAAATTTAAGGCCATAATTTTTTAGGATTCTTTTTGATACATAGGTAGTTCCACAAAGAACGTAGTTTTTTGTGGCTTAGATTCTGCCCAAACTTGTCCATGATGTTTTTGGACTATTTCTTTGGTAATATGCAGCCCCAGGCCGCTCCCCTGCCCTTTGGGTTTGGTGGTAAAAAATGGCTGAAATATTTTATCAATGACTTCCGGTTCTATTCCTGCACCGTTATCCGTAATCTGCACGACTACGTGAGTAGGGTTTTTGAGTGCCGAGATAGTTAGCTCTCCTTTTCCTTTCATACCATGTATGGCATTTGTAATCAAATTTGTCCAGACTTGTGTGAGTTCGTCAGGCCAGCCTAATAAGGTGATTCCGGGTTCTATATTTCGGGTAACGTCAATGCCTTGCTTGAGTTCTGCTTGGTAAATTGTTAATACTGTATCTATATTTTCGGCTAAATCAAAAGGGGTGGCTTCTTCTACAACCGTAGTTTGATGCGAGTAACTTTTTAGAGAACCTACGATTTTTTGTGTTTTTTCGGCAGCCATTCGTATCCGCTTGATGCTATTAGAAAGCTTTGCTAAGAGTTCTGCGGTAGCTAAAAAGGATTCCGCATTGTGATGTGTTAATAACGAGACGTATTTAGCCGGAGTTTCTCGTAAACCCATTTCTACCAATCGAATAGCTATATTTTCAGGATTAGGAATTTGTGCTTGTTTAAGTTCTTCGATAAAAGTATTTCGCAATTTTCTTTCTTCGCGAGTAGAAATAGTAACAGATTGGCTATTATTGATTTGATCTACTAACTGAAAAATTTGCTGTGTAATGTTAGTGTCTGTGGTTTCGACTAACACTTTTAGCAGTTTGTAGAGTTCCGGGATTTGCTCGCTCAGGGTGTGAATAGTGTTTTTGATAGCTCCAAATGGTGAGTTAATTTCGTGGGCGATGCTGGCTATCATAACCCCTAAGGCGGCCATTTTCTCTGACTGAACTAACTGTTCTTGGGTTGATTTTACCTGTTCAAGTGCTTCTTGAAGTTGGTTTTTCTGCTCTTCTAACTGAATATTTGTTTGTTGCAACTGCACTTTCTTGCCTTCTACTTCGGCTGTTCTTTCTTTTACAATTAAGTCAAGACGCTTATTTTCTGCTTGTAATCGCTTGTTATTCAGATAGATAATTCCAAAAATCAGTCCTAATCCGGTAAATATGTATAGTAGATACGCATACCACCGCAGGTAGAATGGTGCTTCAACCGTTATTTGGTAATGAGCTGTTGAGGCCATTTCTCCGGTTAAGTTTCGGGCACGTACATAGAGCGTATAGCTACCGGGCGGAAGTTTTGAATAATGTGCCGTAGGATCATGTGTCCAGTTTGACCAATCGTCTTCTAAGCCCTCCAAAAAATGTTGATACCAAGTGTTTAAACTGTTGTTATGGGCTGATGCAGCAAAGTAAAATGTTAGTGTGTTAAAATCATAAGGGATTGTTCCTAAGTTAAGATTGGGCTTAGAAATATAGGCAATTCCGTCTTTATCAACCAAAAAGCCGGAAAAAAGTACCGTATCTCGAATAGAACGTAACTCCGTAAGCCATACTTGAAAGTTTGAAGATACCTGTTGTTTTTTTGCCCGAAGTAAAAATAATCCTTTGGCAGTAGCTATCCATGCGTTATCAAAAGTATCTGGAAATATATCGTTAATGGCACGAGTTTGAAAATAAATCGGTGATACTAAATCCGTTAATGTATCTACATAGATACGGCTCTCTTTCCAAATAATTCGAAATAATTGCTGGTCTGAAAGTAGCCAAGCATCTTGATTGTTCCCTACATGAATCGAAGTTTGCTTAGTTATGTACTGATTTAAGGCTGTGTCAGGAACAAATAAGTCTTTTTTTTCTACTTTTTGGTAAGCTCGAACATCTGTATAAAATATGGTTTGTTTTCCAACACTAATTACTTTGATTGGTTGAGTGGGTAGTTTGTGCTGCTTTCCATAATATTTTATTTTGGGTTGAATATCATTTAAGTGGCTAAATTTTAAGGCATAAATTCCTTTGTCTTCTGGTGTAGCCCAGATTGTTCCGTTTTTATCTTTTGCCAATGTTGTTATTTTTTCATTAACTTCCTGAATTTCACCTAAGTAGCTAAACGTGTTATTTTGAAAAGTAACTATATCTAATCCGCTTCCGGTAGCTATAATCAGTTGTAAGCCGTTTGGCCAGTAAAATGGGTAAATATTTCCGATATACTTTCCTTTTAGCTTGGGAACAACTATTGAGGCTGTTTTGCCGGAAATGCGGTATAAACCTTCATCGCAGGCTACAAATAAGCCTTCCGGTAAACTCAGTAATTTATTGCAACTATTGTTTATTCCCGAAATGCGCTCAAACTCCCATACATTTGTTTTGACTTTAATTTGCAAAAAATCTCCTTTGGATAATTTTGTGGTATCGCCTTGTTTTGTGTGTTTATTTTTATCTTTTGTTTTTTTCTTTTTATTTTTAGTATCTGTTTTTTCTTTTCCCTTTTGGGCTTCTTCATTGGTCTTTTGAAAATTTGCGACCGGCATATTGATCATCGTTGTTTGTTGTGCCAGCACAAACAAGCCATCTCTGGTAGCTACATATAAATTGTTTTGATGGCGAACGATGTCCAGTATTTCTATTGTATTTTTCCGTGTTCCTTGTATTTGGCGAACGTCTGACAGGAAGTTGTTTTCCATAATTCGGACAAGGCCGTTTTCTAAAGCCACCCAAATACCGTTTTCCGGGTCTGTAGCTACAGCAAAAATGTTGTTATTCAGAAAGCCGTTTTGTTGGTTAAAAATCTGCAATAACTCACCCGTAAAGCGATTAACATACAAAATTCCGCCGGTTTGGGTGCCAATAACCAGTCTATTTTTCCCCAAAGGACTTATATCAACCACCCCAAACTTTTGCAGATAATTTATGGCTTCATTATGCTGCTTCCAAATCTCATTTATTGGCTTAACGGTTTGATTATTTGCCACAAACAAATTTCCTGAATTGGTAGCTATAAGTGTCCAATAATCATTTATATTAAGAGAAGTAGCTATTTCTTTTTGTGCAGTAAGTGCCGCGTTAGTTAATGGCTCTAACTTTTTGCCGGCAACGCGGCAGAGACCTTTTTGGGGGTGATTTATTAAAATAGATTTATCAAACTGGGCACTTCCGGATGTTTCGATTTCAAAAGACCACCTGTTTTTAGCTTTTTTATCGGTAGAAATAGCATATAAGGCAGATTTTGTGTAGGCATATACGGTATCTCCAATAACCACGATGTTGGAGATTTCGCCGCTAACTTCTTGTTTTCCCGTAAAAAATTCTCCTAAGGAAAGGTATTCTAACCTTTTTTGTTTTGAAAGGGTAATCGTTCCAAAATCTGAGTTACAGCCGGCAAAGATTCGTCCCTTCGCATCTGTTTTAACAAAAACAGCTCGAAATGGCAGTGGAATTGTCGTAAATTTATGTCCGTTGTAGTATAGTAATCCTTCTTCGCCGGCCATCCAGATTCCACCCAATAAATCCGAAGCAATTGAAAATTGCTGCGGAAATTGATTCTCTTCTCCGAATGAAAAAGAGCGGTATAGCGGATGTGTTGGCTGCCCATAAACTTTTATCCAAAGGAAAACAAGCACCCAAAATCTCCCCAAAATGTTACGCAACTTTAATAGCGGCATAAACAGCAAAAGTAAACTGCATTTACCCGTTAGCCAATAGCTTTTGCGCAGTTTTGGAAAATTTTATCCCAAACACTTATTCACAAGATAATCTTTTCGCTAAGGTGTGGATTAATTGGGTTATTTTCTTAATTTTGTTCTTTATCGAGTGTCGTTTTCATGCTGGCTATTTTGGGATTTCTCCCGCTAACTATCCGAAATAATTTAAACTATTGGCTATTTTTAATCGGAATATTAAAGTGCTACGGCCTCTATGCCACTGTAGAGGTGGATATAGAGCAAGCCGTTCAAAATAAAATGCTGCGGTTTCAAGCACAAGGAAACGGCAAAGGATATTATGGCCAGTGTATCCAATTTAGTTTACAAAACTACACCAACAGCACTTTTGTAGTGATAATTTCTGCCGGCCAAACCATAACTGCCGTAGAAAGTAAATATCAAAATATGCTAATTACCCGAACAGAGAAAATTGAATTAGCAGGGGGCAAAACGTTTAGTGGCTCTCTGTATGCTGCCTGCATTGAAGCAAAAGATGACTGCCCGTTAGAAACAACCCAGTATGTATTAGGCCCTAAATCTTCCGGAAACCTTTTAGAAATCGCCCAGTTCGTTGAAAAAAAACAGTATCACAACCAATTGGGGTCAATGGCTATCTGGGTCGTAAGTGATAAATTTTCCATTGATAACGTTATTTCTGATGACGGAGCAGCGACCCAAGAGTTAGTAACCTTACTCACAAAATTAACAGGCCAAAAACCCGGTGCTGCCCATACAAAGATAAATCCGGTCATAAATACCATTGAAACTGACTTTATTTTTTCGATTTCTGAGCCAATTAGCGGCTCTATTGCTATTTATGATACCGCCGGAACGGTTGTTCAACCAATCATGAAAGAGCGTCCCTTTATTCCTGGAACCCATGAACTCCATGTCCGAATGCGCAGTAACGCCGTTCTCAAAGGCCAAACTTACTATTTGCGGCTAATGGTTACCGGAAAAGCTATTCGGGAAAACAAAATCTTAATCCCTGAATAAAAACAGAATATTTTAACATAAAAATCTGGTTATCAATAAATTATACTATCAGGTTTTTTATATTATTAATTCTCAAGTTTTTTTGAATCGTTAATTATGCAGTCTTTTAAAGGAATTCGAGTTAGCCAGATTTTTATTCAGATTGGGCTAAGCGGTATTTTCTTCTATTCAATATTATTCATCATTGGATCATTTTTTTTGCTATTTGGTGGGTCTGTTCACGCTGGTTTATTCTGGGTTTCAGCCTTCGTAACGGCTATTTTAGTAGGCTTATTAGGTAGAAAAGAGCAAAATTATACTGAATATTTTTTAGGGATATTAGGTGTTTTTATTTTATTTTCAGGTGTTTATGTTTATCAATATGGAAAATTAGATGTTTCTTATGATGGCGTTTCATATCATGCGCAGGCTGTAATAGAGTTTTTGAATGGCTGGAATCCTTATTACTATAAATTATCCACAGAAACCCTGCATGAGATTTGGCTAAACCATTATCCGATAGCGTCGTGGCTTGACGCTGCCTTACTGTATGCCGCTTTACCAAGTTTTAGTGGCATGAAGTCATTCAGTATGTTTTTGCCATTATGCGCCGCCAGCTTTTCAATAGGTGTTTTTAAGCGAATTGGATTTAGCTGGCCTATTGCTATTTTGATAGGCAGTATTTTAGGGTTTAACCCTGTTTCAATATACGAAATTCAAAGTTTATATTTGGATGGCCACATAGCTGCTTTCTGGCTATTTCTGATAGTTTTGTTTATTTGGCGTTATCGAGAATCTACTGATTATTTCTTTTGTGGTATTTTATTAGGTTCAATAACACTTATTCAGTTAAAGTTTACGGGCGTTGTTTTTGTGCTTATGTTATTGAGTATGGCATCATTAGCCTATTTTTTACTAAAACGTTTTGAATTAATTCTTCCAATATTGGCCGCCGGCTTCGTAACCTTTACGGTAGGATTTTGGATTTTGGGTTATGCCCCATACGTACGTAATCTTTCAGAACACAATCATATTTTTTATCCCTTAATGGGAGAACAATCTCAAGCTGTGGATATTATGAATAACAACCCGGCTTACAAATATCAGTTTGGAGGTCATAGCACTTGGTATAAGTTTTTAAAATCTTATGGTTCCTATTGCCAGCATCTGAATACCGAAAAAGATTTAGAATGGCGGATTCCTTTTGCCACTGATGCAGAAGAAGTTCATGCTTGGATACCCGGTGGGTGGATTACAGCCGGATTTGGCCCAATGTTTAGCGGTATTTTATTGGTAATCATAGTATTGTCTGTTTTTCAAGTTGTTTTAAATCCTAATTTATACCGTTATCTTTTAATTGCTATCTTTTATTTACTGTGTGTGCTTATCGTTCCAGAAAACTGGTTAGCTCGTTATGTTCCTTATTTTTGGTACTTTCCGTGGCTTATTTTAGCTTTTTTCTGGCGAAATACATCTCATATCGGGCTAAAAATTATTTTATTTGGAACATTAATAGCCGGATTTTGGAATATTGGTCATATTACAGAGCATTCTGGAAAACTACAAATGTGGGACGAAAACCGCTGGTGGTCTGACTATAATAAAATCGGGTATGATAGCTACATCTACTGGGGGCCATTTCGAGCCATTGAAAAACGTATGCAAGATCACGGAATCACTTTTCATTCTGTAAATTCTAAAGCAGAACTTCCTTGTAATAAAGAAGATATGATTCCTCTGGGAAATATTCCCGGTATCTGGGTTTGTCCTCAAAACAAAATCAAGCAGCCTACCCAATAGTTTGCCCTCAAAGAACCATGATGTTTTGGATCATGACACAGCATCTTAATCTAAAGCTAAACCATCCATTATGGGTTAGCTAACCGGCCTTGTTAAGTGCCGGAAGATTCTGGAGGTATTGTCTTTGCGATGATTTCGGCTATATCAAGGACTTTTATTTTATCGTTCATATCTCGGTGTTTAATACCGTCTGATATCATTGTCATACAAAAAGGGCAGTTTGTAACCACTATTTCTGGGTTTACATTTACAATGTCGTCAGTACGTTCAGCATTGATTTCTCGCTTTCCTTTTTCAGCTTCTTTAAACATTTGTGCTCCGCCGGCACCACAGCATAGGCCGTTGCCGCGGCTGCGGTTCATTTCTGTTAAATCTGCATCTAAGGTTGCTAATACTTCGCGAGGTGCTTCATAAATACCGTTGGCACGCCCTAAATAGCAAGAATCATGATAAGTTATCTTTTTCCCTTTGAAAGTTCCCCCGGCTACTTTTAACCTGCCTTCGTTAATTAGTTGTTGTAAAAACTGTGTATGGTGTAATACTTCATAATTTCCACCTAATTCTGGATACTCATTTTTGATTGTATTAAAACCATGCGGGCAAGCGGTTACTATTTTTTTGATTTGATAGGAATTTAGTACTTGGATGTTGGCCATAGCTTGCATTTGGAATAGGAATTCGTTTCCGGCACGTTTGGCGGGGTCTCCGGTACAAGATTCTTCACGGCCAAGTACTGCAAACGAGATTCCAATATGCTGTAAAATCTTAACGAAATCTCGGGTTATCCGTTGGGCACGCTCGTCAAAACTGCCGGCACAGCCAACCCAAAACAATACGTCAGGTTGCTTTCCTTGTGCCGCTAAATCTGCCATTAATGGTACATTCATAATAAAAAGATATTGATTTTCAGGAATTTGATGCCCAATTAAATCTATCTGCTGCCGGCATTGCCCAAGGAGCGCCGTTATTTTCTACGTTTGTAAACATCGCATTTAGGGCTTCCGGTGCCTTAGATTCTTCCATGACCATAAAACGCCGTAACTCCATAATGATAGCAACTGGGTCAAGATTAACGGGACAGGCTTCTGTGCAAGCATTGCAGGTTGTGCACGCCCACACTTCCTCCGGCGTGATATAGTCCCCAAGTAGTGTCTTGCCATCTTCTACAAACTTTCCATGCTGGTCTATATTCAAACCGACCTCCTCTAACCTATCTCGGGTATCCATCATAACTTTTCGAGGAGAAAGTTTTTTTCCTGTGATATTTGCCGGGCAAGAACTGGTACATCTACCACATTCAGTACACGAATAGGCTTCTAATAACTGTTTCCAATTTAAGTCAAAAACATCTTTTGCCCCAAAACGGATCGGCTCTGCCGGTGGTGGAGGTGGCGGTAATGAGGGATCTAACATGAGCTTTACTTCTTGGGTTACGCTGGCCATATTGGTTAGCTGCCCCTTAGGCTTTAGCTTAGAAAAATAAGTCGTTGGAAACGCTAAAAAGATGTGTAAATGCTTAGACCTCGGAATATAATTTAAAAATATTAAAATGCCAACCACGTGAACCCACCACGCACCACGCTCAATAATCGTTAGAACCGTTACCGAAAGTCCTGAGAATAAAGGTACTAAAACAGAACTTAATGGAAAACTACCTACCGCATGATAGCCTTCTGCCTGAGCTTTCTGCAAAGATTGGTCTGCTGTATTCATGATAAATAAAGCAGTGATTAAAGCAAGCTCTACGTACAAGATGATATTTGCATCTAACAATGGCCAACGAGTTAGTTCCGGACTTGTGAAACGGGGAACTTTTATCACATTACGTCTAACCCAAAATGCTATACTGGCAATCAATACCAAGAGCATAAAAAACTCAATAATAGCTGTTAAGATAGGATAAACAGGGCCTAACACGCCGGACAAAATCCGGTGTGTGCCAAAGATTCCGTCTATCATGATTTCGAGCATTTCTGTATTTATTATCAAAAAACCAAGATAAATCATCAGGTGCAAGATGCCCGGAATAATTCTCATCAATATTTTAGATTGGCCAAAAGCCACCCGTAGCATAGTTTGCAGACGCTCTCCGGAATCCCCTTCGATAACAAAATCTTTGCCTAACAAAATATTACGCCGGATTCGCTTAACACTTTTGCTAAAAAACCAGCCGGCTACAACTAAGCAGATTACAAATAAAATTTGCCCTAAAATCACCATACCTTAAAATCCTACCAAATGAATAGAAACAGCTTACTGTTTGACAATGCAATAATACATTTTAGTTTTAAAACTTAAAAAACTATTTTATTGCGCTAATTAAGATTTTTAGTCATCGGCAAAAAATCATTTCAGATAGATTCAATTTTACAAACAAAGTGAATTTTATTTTAAAGCTAAAATACTATTTGTCAATTGGTTCAATCATATTTTATCTTTATTAAGATTATTAAATCAAAAAAGTCTTAAATTTATGCCCAATTTAGTACTATATTTCTGTTGGCTTTTCATGTCTAAGCGTAAGAAGAAAATTGTAAGCCCGGAGCTTAATGATTTTCAAATAAGTGTAAATCAGTTTGGTGAAATCACCTCTACTATGGATATTTCAGCAGTAAATCAATTTCTGGATACTAGTGTTGATGACAAAAAGTTTCGGGGGGTTCAAGTAGTGCGCCGTTCTGAAAAAGATTCTAACTCTGAAACTGCCAATAATTCATGAGATCCTTAATCAAAAAAAAGCCATTTCTAAACTACACTCGTGAGGCGTTCATATTACCAATTAACTTAGTGTTATTGGCAGTTATAGCTACTTTGCTTACTGCAATGCTGATTATCGAAACAAGTTTTCCCATTAAATGGCTTTCAACCCCAATTCAAATTGGGCTTTTTTTAGCTACTGCCCTTGAAATGGCTTATTTAGCCTTTGCCCCCGGTAATGAACGTTTTATCCGTGCTATCAACACCAAAAATAGCGCTTTAATTGAAAGAACCGAAACTCAAATTCAGGCACTTACAACACTTGAAAAACTTTCTCAACCAAATTCTGAACGCTACCTCTCTTTCTTAAAAAAGAAAATGCAAGTTCTTTATAATCTAAAAAACAACCATTTAACGTCTGATCTTTTCTTAGAAAGCTATAGCCACAAACTAAATCAGTTAGATAATGCTTATTTGCAGCAAATTAGAAGCCTTGATCAAATCCACACCTACAATAATTCTGCACAAGAAGAGCCGCAGATATTAACAGAAATTAAGGCATTACAAGCTGAAATCAGCCAAGCTACTTCCGAAAAAGTAAAAAATGCAAAAAAACAACGGCTTGAACTTATGAAAAAACGAATTGACCAGCACCTATTGGTCAAAGAAAGTAAGGAATTAGCCGCAACTCAAATTGCAAACCTTGAAGATACTATCAGCTATCTGTTAGATCAATCTTTGGTTTTATCAGAGCAAGAACTAACGCAACTTATTGATACTGTAATTTCAGAAAGTGAAACCAACATACAAACAATCAAAGAGTTAAACAATTTACAAGGTAATAGTTCTGTCTATGGAAGTTCTAATTATGAAAGTTCTAACTATAGTTCGGAACTAAATAAGAATTAGCTGTTATTTTAGTTAGCTAAATAAAAGTTTGAGATAAAAAAGTGGGTTTTTAAGTTTACTTCGTAAATCTACGTTTTCAAACATACAGATAATGGTTTCTTTTAGGGCTGGATTGTTGTTTGCTTTACGCACAACAAAGTTAAATAATGCCGGATAATTTAGCAGTTTTTGTAGTATCGTACTGACTTTCAGCTCGCTATCTAACTGCTGAAATACAGCTTTATCGTATTGTTTCAGGAATTTTGAGTCAAATTTTTGCTGTTGTATAGCGGCGTAAGTTTTTTCGGCAGCGATATAGCCGCTTATCATGGCATTTCCGACTCCTTCTCCGGTAAAAGGGTCTATCAAAGAGGCTGCATCTCCTACTAACAAAAAATTATCGCCGGATAATACTCTTCTTCGGGAAGCCATTGGTAATCCAAACCCCCGAATAGGCTCTAAGGCTTTGGCAACCTGAAACCTTTTTTGAAAAGTTGGGTTTTCAGTAATAATCTGCTGTAGTAGTTTTTTTAGGTTAATTTTTTGTTTTTGAACTACATCAGAGCGCATTCCTAAGCCCACATTTGCCTCCCCGTTAGGCAGTGGAAATATCCAAAAATAGCCCGGTAATACTTCATTCAAAAAATGCAGTTCTATAAAGTTATCTTGCTCCAGATTTTGTATTCCGGTGTAATAGACCCGTAAACCGGCACAAAAATGTTTTGCATCTATTTGAAAACCAGCTAATTGTTTTGCAACCTGGGATTGTGCTCCATCTGCACCCACAACAAGATTTGTTTGCAATGTGCGTCCGTCTGCTAAAGATATTTGAATACCGGTTTGGGTGCGATTTAGTTTTTGGACAGTAGCATTTTCTATCAGTTGGATATTAGGGTGTTTTCGGGCATAATCAGCCAGAAAGTGGTCAAAGTAAATCCGTTTAGCAATAAAGCCTACCGGAGTATCTTTTTGGGAATTGTAAGACAGCTTAAATGGAACCCGTAAACTACTTTGGTTGGGTGCAAAAAAGTGGATTCCCCAGCAAGGAATTTGAGTTGTTTGTTGAGAAAAGGTGGGCACAAAGTCCGGCATGATTTTCTGCATTACATTGACCACTTTTCCGCTGAGTGCGTCTCCGCATATTTTATCACGCGGAAAGGATTCTTTTTCAAGGACAATGCTGGAAACCCCCAACTGCGCTAATTTAATGGCACAAACTAAACCGCCCGGCCCAGCCCCAACGATAACTACTGGCTCAGAACTCATCGCTTTTAAGTTGCACCATTCGTATTTTCTAAAATATCTAAGCGTACCAACTCAACTTTATTTTGATGTGCCTCCGAAATCGTGATTATGTAATTCCCGATCGTCATAGAAGCGGATACTTCCGGTATTCGCTCAAAATACTGAAAAACTAAGCCTCCTAAGGTAGTGTAGTCCCCAGTAGGTAGTTGTAAATTGTATTTTTTATTTAGATATTCTATTTCAAGTCGTGAGCTAAAAACAAAGGCATTTTCGGTGATTTTTTCTTCGCGGGTATTTTTTTCATCCGTAGTTTCATCAAATTCGTCTCTAATTTCTCCAAAAACGACTTCAATCAGGTCTTCTAAGGTAACTAAGCCGGAAGTGCCTCCAAATTCGTCCACAACAACAGCTATTGTTTTTCGATTTAACTTAAATTCACGAAACAAAGTGCTGGCAGCCATACTTTCCGGCACCAATAGTATCGTTTGAAGTACCTCTGCGATTGAGTTAGGGTTAGAAAATAATGAGTTAGAATGGATATAACCTTTTATTTGGTCTATCGAGTTTTCAAATATTAACATTCTGGAAACCCCAAATTCAATAAAACTTTTGTGCAATTCTTCAATCGTAGAATGGATAGATATAGCGACAATTTCTGTTCGCGGAACCATAAATTCACGTACTTTTATCTTATTGAAAGATAATGCTTTGGAAAATATTTCAGCATCTACCGGGAGTTGCAGAGTGGAGTTTTTTCCATTTTTTTCAGTTGAATCTCCTTGAATAATAGCATTCAAATCTTGTTTGCTAAAAATCAATGTATTTACTGCCGAAGTTGGCTGTTTTTTGAAAATAGTGGCTAATATAAACGAAGTGATTCCGGTAGAAAGGCGCACAAATGGAGATAAAATATAGTAAAAAAACTGCATTACCGGCGCAGTATATTCTAATAAAATCTCTGAGTTGTAGCGAAATAGCATCTTAGGAAGATATTCTGCTATGATTAGGATAAAAAGCGTAGATAGGCAAGTTTGAACTAAAAATAAGGGAAATGGATCTGGACTGCTGTGTAAGCCTAATGAGTTTAGCCAAGGTAGCAGCAAATCAGAAAAATTCAGCGAATAAATAACCAGCGCAAGGTTATTTCCAATCAAAATAGTGGCAATAAACCGCGACGGCATTGAATAAAATACATTTAAAGTTCGGCCAATAATTCCTCCTTGACTGATTTTAAGCTCTATTTTGAGCCGGTTTGCGTTCAAGAAGGCTATTTCTACCCCTGAAAATAAGGCTATTAAAATGGTCGTAATCAGGGTTAAAATAAGTGCACTCGTCATTTGAAGCACCAAATTTATGATGTTTTAACGAAAAATATTGTAAAAAAAAGGAAAACTTGCTATATCCTTGGTTTTGGGTTCAAGAAAGTATGAAATCTATCGTTTTATTAGCGAAAATATTGTTGCAATCAGGGCAGCATTGTTTCTTGATTACATAGTTTTTTCTTACTGCCCAGAATCTTATCATACTTTCTGAACCAGAATCATTTTTCACATCATTCTTTTTGAACTATAACCAACTTTTGGTAAGACTTTTGTCCGGCATTATTGCTTAGTTCTACCGAATAGACACCTGCCGGTATATTTTCAAGGTAAATTGATTCAATATCATTTCGTAATGTGGTGCTGTAAATTTTCTGTCCGGTTATGCTGAATACTGCTATGTCAAAGATGCCTTCTTTTTTCTGGATTCTAAATTGGCCTGTTGATGGATTCGGGTAAATTGTAAAGTTGATATTTGGTGTTTCTGGGATGCCTGTACAAGTAGAAAATTTACCTAACAGATAGAGTGCCGCTGCGGTTAGGGCGGGTTGTACACAGTCGCCATGGCTTAGGTTGCCAAAGTTTTCTATTTCAATATTAGGTGCGCCGTTAGCTCTCCAAGCGGAGTCAGCACGAATAGCATTTAGATAATTCACTTGTTCGTCTTTGGTACAATAGGCAATTTTTACAGGTTTTTGGGGTGCCCAGCCCAATAAATCGTTTTCAGCAAGTGCTATACGGAAAGGGTGATTCATATCATTCACAAACTCATCTAATACAGAATCCTTTATCATATTTCTCGGCACATAGTCACAAAAAGCGTTAATTTGTCCAGTAGTAAAGTTTTTGCTATAATACATCGGCGGCAAAATACTATCATACGGAGGTTTAAACATCTCGGCAGGATTCGGAAATTTTTGCTGAAGTAATGGAGATATAGAATGGTAGCCTAACAGTAAATACGGAAGATAAGAGGGTGTAGCAAAGGTATCTCTGGAAAGCATCTGATTGGTCATGGTTACTTTTAGGTCATAGGCTCCCGACATGGGTGCTAAGGCTACTATATTAAATTCGGAAGAAAATTTTTCTTGAATAAGTTTAGCTGTTGCCATAGTAGTATAACCTCCTTGTGAATAGCCGGTAAGCGCAACTTCACCATTGAGTGGGAAATTAAGGATGTTGGCTAACTGCCTTGCGGCACGTATAATATTTACCGAAGCATATCCTGAGTGGAACGCATTGTGATAAGGATGAATAATAACGCTGCTGTCGCAGTCTCCTAACCCCAGTTCATCAGGCATAGCTGTAACGACACCACCAATTCCCCCAAAAAAGAAGCCGATAGGGCGTTCGGGGCCGTTATAGCTTGGTACCTCATCACGCCTTGTAAAAGTGCCGTGCGCATAGCAAGCCAAACTATTGGGGCAGGGAGTGCCCTTAGGAAATACCACTATACCCGAAACGTTTACCAAAGAATCTAGGTGCTTGTAAGGTGTTTTATAGATAACTTGATATACATCAATATTATACCGAGGGCTAATCGGTAAACTAAACCCGGATGCATTAAAGAAACTATCTAACTGCGAAACGGTATAACTTCGTTGTAAGTGATAGGAAACTAATTGAGCTGTTGATTGAAACACAATGCAACAGCAGCATAACAATAAAAATAAAACTTTTTTCACGGCTGTTTTTTTCAGAAATTCAGAATGCAATTATAGTGTTTTTAGAAAAGTTATGTTACAATTATTGGTTTTATTTTTTGGGTAATTATTTTTATTTTTGATAGCGTTTATTAAATAGGGATTTTAGGTTAGTGTGGGTTTTTTATTTTATTCTCTGACCCTGCGGGTTAAAGTAGTTTCATACACTCGTTTAAAATATTTTCTATATGATTCGGCATTCATCCGCATAACTTCGGTAATTCCGGGAATAAGCATTAGGTTAGCCATCATTCGCTCTAATTCTTGGCTATTTTGTACATAAACGCGCAAAATACCTTCAAAATTAGCTTTTTCTGCATCTATAAAAATTGAGCGAATATTAAGTTTCATTTTTACTGAAACTATCCGTAAGATACTGTTCATCATCCCGATACGATCTTCGCCTATTAATTTTACAGCGGCTAAAAATTCTACACTGCTGGTTTCATTCCAATTTACTTTTACGATTCGGGAGCCGTATTTTGCCATAAAATCTATTGCTTGCGGGCAAGTTGTTTTATGGATTTCTACGTGGCCATTATCTTCCAGACTCAATAAGCCCACCACATCGTCTCCGGGTAAGGGGTGGCAGCAAGCCGGAAATTCATATCGGTCAATGGTGTTGTTCAGATCTATTAAGAGCATATCTCTGTCTATTTCCTGCGCTCCTATCACAATTTTGTTTCCATTATCTTCATTTTTAGGAGCCTTAATCACAGGGCGTACTTTTTGGCTGATAAAGCTCATAATTCGCTCTACATCAATACTATGAGTTCCAAGTTTATAGAGTAATTCATCTAAGTCATGTAAGTTCATATAACGAATAAGCGCATGAACCAATGGGTTATTTTCGGAGAGAGAAAATTGTTTTAGTTTCCACAGGAAAATAGTTCGTCCACGTTCAATTTGTTGTTTTCGGACTTCGGATAATGCGCGCTTGATGTGGTGAATTGCTCTTGGTGTTTTGACGGCATCTAACCAATCAGGCTTAGGAGACTGCTTAGCCGAGGTAAGCACTTCAATATGGTCTCCATTTTTGATTCCCTGCGTAAGGGTCGCTAATTTCCCATTTACCTTAGCACCAATACATTGAGAACCTAATTTTGAATGAATGGCATAGGCAAAATCTGCTATGCAGCTATCTACCGGCAGACGAATGAGGTCTCCCTTAGGTGTAAAGGCAAAAATCTCATCTATTACTAAGGTTTTTTGAAAGTTAGAAACAGCTTCAACAGAGTTTAGTTGCTGGTTTTCAAGCATTTCTCTAACAGAAAGTATCCAGTTTTCATACGAAGGGATATTTCGGTTGGGTGCATTTTTGTGTTTTGTGCTGCTGTCTTTATATTTCCAATGTGCTGCAACACCTCTTTCGGCCTCTATATCCATGTGAATAGAGCGAATCTGAACCTCTACCCAGCGATTTTTAGGGCCTAAAACGGTAACGTGTAAAGAACGGTATCCGTTTGATTTAGGTACAGCTATCCAATCCCTTAGCCGCCCCGGATTATGCTTAAAGGTTGAAATTAACCGTTGATAAACATGGTAACATAACGCTATTTCTTGCTCTACGCTGCAATCAATGATGATTCTTACTGCAAATAAATCATAAACTTGCTCGAATGGGATGGCTTGTTTTTTGATTTTTTCGGCTATTGAATTTATGGATTTATAGCGGCCTTTTATTTTGAACTTTAAATCTAAATCAGATATATGTTCGCGTAAATAATTGACAAACTGTTTGATGTATTTATCGCTTTCTTCCTTGTTTTCTTTTAGTTTTCGGACTATTTGTCGGTAAGTTTCTGGTTCCATGAATTTTAGCGCTAAGTCATCCAATTCGCTTTTAATAGAAAACAGCCCTAAGCGGTGGGCTAAAGGAGCGTAGATATATCTGGTTTCAGAGGCTATTTTGAGCTGTTTTTCACCTTTCATGTGCTCCAGCGTTCGCATATTATGTAGGCGGTCAGCTAATTTGATTAGTATAACCCGAATATCATCAGACAGCGTGAGCAGCAATCGGCGGTAGTTTTCTACTTGTTCGGAAGTGCCTTTTTCAAATACACCGGATATTTTTGTAAGATGATCAATAATTTTAGCTACCGTTACGCCAAATTCACGCTCTATATCAGAGAGTTCTATGCTTGTATCTTCTACTACATCATGTAGCAATGCACAAATTACAGAAACTGCATCCAAACCAAGTTCCTGTGCCACAATTCGGGCTACCGCTATTGGATGGTAAATGTATGGTTCACCTGATTTTCTCCGGTAATTTGCATGCGCTTCTAAGCTCATTCTAAAAGCCCGCCCGATTTCTTTTCTCTCCAAAGAAGTTGTTATATTCCGGCAAGAACGTAGTAATGCTCGGTAGTATGCTAATATCTGCGCATTCTCATCTGTTATCTTTTCTACATTGGATTGCATATAATTTACTGAATTACAATTACTAAAATACTTATATGAACTATTGTATCGCTGTCTTACAAATATCGTAAAAAAGAGATTATATCCGTTTTAGAGTTCGTTCAATTTTCCCAAAAGAAACTTTCTACTAATAAATTTTGGGTATGATAAGTGCTAAAAACCCTTGTAGATTTGCAGCATGAGTGGTCAGATTTTGTTTCGGGGGTTTAATATTGTTAATGAAGGGAAAACTTTTTATGGGGATTTATTGGTGTGTGGCGAAAGAATAGAACGGATAGATTCTGATATTACCCCGGCAGCGGCGGCACAGGTTGTTGAGGGGAATGGTCGCTGGTTGATTCCCGGTGCTATTGATGACCAAGTTCATTTTCGGGAGCCGGGTCTTACCCACAAAGCTACAATAGCCTCTGAATCCAAAGCTGCGGTAGCCGGAGGAATTACCTCATTTATGGAAATGCCGAATACAAACCCAGCTACTACTACCCAAGCACTACTTGATTGGAAGTTTCAGCAAGCCCGGCAAACAGCTTGGGCAAATTACAGCTTCTATCTGGGAGCTACACCCGACAACTTAACAGAGATAAAATCCCTAAACCCTCAAAATATCTGCGGAGTAAAGATATTCATGGGCTCTTCTACCGGAAATTTATTGGTAGATAATCCACAGATTTTAGAACATATTTTCAGCGAAAGCCCAACGCTAATAGCTACGCATTGCGAGTATGAACCCAGTATTCAGCAGTCAACTAAAGAGTTAAAAAGCCGTTATCCGGATGCCCAAGCGGTAATTCATCCGTTTGTTCGCAGCGCAGAAGCCTGTTTTGAAAGTTCGGCCTATGCCGTATCATTAGCCAAAAAACACAATACACGGCTTCATATTTTGCATATTTCAACAGAAAAAGAGTTACAACTATTTGATAATAAGTTAGATTTAAAGCAAAAAAGAATTACGGCAGAAGTTTGTGTGCATCATCTTTGGTTTAACTCCCAAGATTACGAACGCTTAGGAAACCTAATTAAATGGAATCCGGCCATAAAAACGAACCAAGATCAAACTGCTCTTTGGGCTGGATTGTTGAATAATAGCTTGGATATTGTAGCTACCGACCATGCGCCGCATACTTTAGCCGAAAAAAATAAACCTTATTGGGACGCTCCCTCCGGCGGGCCGTTAGTGCAGCATGCTTTAGCGATGATGCTTTCTTGTGCAAAGCAAGGAAAAATCACCGTAGAGAAAGTTATTGAAAAAATGTGCCACGCACCGGCAATATGCTTTAACGTGCAAGAACGAGGCTTTTTACGCGAAGGCTATTATGCTGATTTAGTTGTGATAAACCCAAACAAACCCCAAATTGTAACAGCAGATTCGTTGCTTTATGCCTGTAAATGGTCTCCCCTATTGGGGGAAACTTTCCCTGTTTCGGTAGAACAAACCTACATAAATGGTGCTTGCGCTTGGAACAACGGAAAATTTATCACCCAAAATGCCCAGCAGTTACAGTTTAATTCATAGCAATCAATTTGTAACACTCTGAAAAATATCTACCAAAGACGTAGTTTTCTTTTGTAATGAGAGAATCGGTATCTGCTGTTGCACACTTTCGGCATAAATTTTTTTGCGTAATTCTCCGTCTGCCTGCGTATAAAACTCAAAACAAGTAGCTGATACAGAAACGATTTTGGAAATTTGCGGAAAATCTTGAAACACCTCTAACCGGAATCCGGCAGTTTCAAACTCCACAACGATAATATGCTCTCCGGAAATCTTTGCCAATAATTCCGGTGTGGGAGAATCTGCAACAATTTTTCCTTTGTTGATGATAACCACACGGTTAGCAATAGCTTCTACTTCGGGTAAAATGTGGGTAGAAAAGATGACTGTTCTTTCTTTGCCTATTTTTTGGATTAAGCTACGGATTTCGATGATTTGGTTTGGGTCTAAGCCGGTGGTTGGTTCATCTAAGATAAGTACGGGGGGTTCGTGAATGAGTGCTTGGGCAAGCCCTACCCGTTGCCGGTATCCCTTAGAAAGCTGTCCGATTTTTTTATGCTGTTCTCGCGTTAGGCCGGTTTGCTCCACAATTTCGGCAATGCGCGTTTTTAGTAAATTACTCGTTACACCACTCAATTTTCCCATAAAACGCAGAAATTCATGAACATACATATCTAAATACAACGGATTATGCTCCGGTAGATAGCCTATTTTTTTCCGAATTTCAAGAGAATGCTCTCGAATATTTAAGTCATCTAAGGTAACAGTGCCTTCGGTAGGCGGAATAAACCCTGTAATAATTTTCATCGTAGTCGTTTTACCAGCACCATTGGGGCCTAAAAACCCGAGAATCTCTCCACGTTTTACCGAAAAATTGATACCGTCTATAGCTAACTGCGCCCCGTAACGCTTCGTTAAATCCGAAATTTTTAGCTGCATTTGAATTATGGAACAAAAATACACGCTTTGGGCTTACCTCTTCTATTCCATCCCAAAATAATCAGTTGTAGCTCAGAAAGTATGCTAAAAAGATTAACAATGAGAAGTGGAAAAAAAGTAATGCCCTAAAAGCTATTATTCTTTGTTTGCAGAACTATATCTTTTAGGTTTTCTGAACCATGGTCAAATTATCTTGAATCTATTTTAAAAAAATAGTTTCAAGATAGTTATACAATAGTGATAATCAATCTATTGTAGAGTTATTTTGTAAACTTATCTGTAACTTTGGTTAGAAGCGAGCTACATTGCTTAACTTTGCAATCTATTTTCAATATGAGCGAAAAAATTATTTTTTCGATGGCCGGTGTAGGTAAAATCTATCCGCCGAATAAGCAAGTACTAAAAGATATTTATCTATCCTATTTTTATGGTGCCAAGATTGGTGTACTCGGGTTAAATGGATCCGGCAAAAGTACACTCCTAAAAATCATGGCAGGGATAGACACCAACTTTTTGGGGGAGGCTAAACTTTCGCCGGGTTATACCGTAGGCTATTTAGAGCAAGAACCCATTTTAAATCCTGAAAAAACAGTTAAAGAAACGGTTGAAGAAGGTGCCCAAAATGTTATCGAAATTTTAGCCGAATATGACCGGATTAACGAGCAGTTTGCCAATGAAATGTCTGATGATGAGATGAACAAACTCATTGAGAGGCAAGCAGCTATCCAAGATAAAATTGATGCTGTTGATGGTTGGAATTTAGATACTCGTTTGGAGCGCGCAATGGACGCACTACGTTGCGCACCATCGGAAACCAAAATCGGAATTCTTTCCGGAGGCGAAAAAAGACGGGTAGCCTTATGCCGGCTGCTCATCCAGCAACCAGATATTCTGCTCTTAGACGAACCCACCAACCACTTAGACGCAGAATCCGTAGAATGGCTCGAAAAACATCTACAGCAATATCCCGGAACAGTCATCGCCGTTACACACGACCGCTACTTCTTGGATAATGTTGCCGGCTGGATTCTCGAATTAGACAGAGGACAAGGAATTCCATGGAAAGGTAACTATTCTTCATGGCTCGAACAAAAACAGAAAAGATTACAACAAGAAGAAAAACAGGAATCTAAACGGCAAAGAACCTTAGAACGGGAGTTAGATTGGATTCGGATGGCACCAAAGGCTCGGCAAGCTAAAGGAAAAGCACGCCTAAATGCTTATGAAAAATTAGTGGGAGAAGCCGGCATGGAGCGCGAACAGCAATTGGAAATCTTTATTCCTTCCGGCCCGAGATTAGGAGATGTTGTTATCCGTGCCGAGAACATCACCAAATCTTATGAAAACCGAATTTTAATCGAAAACCTGAGTTTTAACATCCCAAAAGGAGGTATTGTGGGCATAATCGGCCCTAATGGTAGCGGAAAAACAACGTTATTCCGAATGATAACCGGCACTGAAAAACCAGACTCCGGAACCATTACAGTAGGCCATACAGTCGTTTTGGGCTATGTGGATCAAGAACATGATACTCTAAATCCGGAATATGATGTTTATAAATCCATTACAGATGGCAATGATATTATCAAGTTGGGAAATAAAGAAGTAAATGGCCGCGCTTATGTATCTCGCTTCAACTTCAGCGGCTCAGACCAAACCAAAAAAATCGCAACACTATCCGGAGGCGAAAGAAACCGCGTTCATTTAGCCAATATCCTAAAAGTCGGCGCTAATGTTCTACTTTTAGACGAACCTACCAACGATATTGACATAAACACCCTCCGTGCATTAGAAGAAGGTATCGAAAATTTTGGTGGCTGTGCAATTATAATCTCCCACGACCGCTGGTTTTTAGATAGAATTTGCACCCACATCATGGCTTTTGAAGGAGACTCTACGGTGTATTTCTTTGAAGGAAATTACACAGAATATGAAGAAAGCCGCAGAAAAAGACTTGGAAAAGATGCCGAACCTAAACGTATCCGCTACAGAAGCCTAAGTTAAACTGCTGTTTTTTATGAAATTAGCCATAGTAGGTGCAACCGGTCTGGTAGGCTGCGAAATATTACAAGTTCTTTCAGAACTGAATATTCCGATTTCAGAACTGATATTGGTAGCGTCCCAAAAGTCAGTTGGAAAAGAAATTCAGTGGCAAAATCAGACCATACCAATTGTTTCTATCGAAACAGCATTTACTCAGAAGCCGGACTTTGCTATTTTTTCTGCCGGAAGTGCCGTCAGTTTAGAATATGCAGAAAAATTTGCAGCCATAGGCACAACCGTTATTGACAACTCATCTGCTTGGCGGATGAGTTCCAACATTCCGCTGATAGTACCGGAAATTAACGGTACACAAATTGGACAATCCAAAATTATAGCAAACCCCAACTGTAGCACAATCCAATTGGTGATGGTTTTGTATCCAATATTACAAGTTTCTAATATCAAGCGTGTTATAGTATCAACTTATCAGGCAGTTACCGGAACGGGTAAAGTAGCCGTAGATCAATTGACCCAAGAAAGAGCATCAGAAAAGACTTCTCAACCGGCATATCCTTATCCAATTGACTTAAACTGCATCCCGCAATGTGATATTTTTTTAGAAAATGGCTATACCAGAGAAGAAACAAAAATAATTCAAGAAAGCCGAAAAATCTTAAATCACCCAAATTTAGCCATTACCGCAACAGCAGTACGGGTTCCGGTAGTGGGCGGGCATTCAGAAAGCGTCAATATTTCTCTGGAAAAACCTATTTCGATAGATAATCTAAGAGCTGCATTAGAGAATTTTCCGGGCGTTGTTGTCTATGATAATCCCCAAGAGAAAAAATATCCAATGCCTATAATGGCTCACCAAAAAAATGATGTTTTCGTAGGAAGAATCAGAATTGATGAATCAGAACCCAATACCTTCAATTTATGGATTGTAGCCGATAACTTGCGTAAAGGAGCTGCAACAAATGCTGTTCAGATTTTACAGTCCATTATTGCAATGCCTTATGCAATCAACTGATTTACCGGAGTTTAGCAAAAGACAATTGGCTTTTTACAATGGTAATGAGAAAGAACAGATTTGGGTGGCCTATCACGGTATAATTTATGATGTTACAGAAAGCCGTTTATTTCGTGGAGGTAAGCATTACGAACATTGGGCAGGTCAAGACCTTACCCATGAACTTAAACTTGCCCCACATAATGACACTGTTTTTCGGCGATTTAAAGTAGTTGGAAAGTTAATTCATTGATTATGAGAGTCTTTTTACGGATAACTATTGTATTACAACTATTTCTTAATGGCTCTGTCTTTGCGCAGGATTCCCTAAAATCTTGGAGTTTTATGCCGGATGGCCCCGGACTTTATTCCTTTACCGAAGGAGCTTTGTGTAATTATCATCATTTATTACGTTATCCACGGGACTATCAATTTTATGCGGGAATAGGTTTATGGGGTGATTTTTACCGGAGTTCAGAAGATTTTTCATTGGGAATATCCGCAGACTTAAAAGTAGGTGGCAGCGTTCGGATAGAAGATTTCTGGATTATTGAACTGCCATTACTTTTATGCGCTAAGTATGGTTATGGGAATCAGCCGATGAATAACCAAAAGTTGGGAATCGGTTTTGGAATCGGACCCAGTTATTACTACAACCTAAAAGCTAATACAGAACGTTTTATTCGGCCTCTTTGGATGATAGAACTCTCTGCACGGCTATTCCAAAAATGCTTTTTTATTCGTTATAGTTCTTTGTTTAGCACACCCCTTTTTGTTCGAAAATCTATCGCCTTAGGCGGATATATCCCAATTGTATGGAATTAAGCAGACCTCAAAACGGTTGGGCAGTAGATGCCTCTTGTGTAGGAAACCCCGGCCCAATGGAATATCGCTGCGTAGATATTGCAACCGGAAAACTTATTTTCCGGTCTAAGTTATATCCGCTTGGTACAAATAACTTGGGAGAGTTTTTAGGAATTGTGCACGCTCTTGCAAAACTTCAGCAGAAAAATCTTTCTCAAATTACTTTATTTACAGACTCAAATACAGCACTTGCTTGGGCAAGAAAATCAGATATTCGTTCTAAACTTCCCTATTCAGCAGACACCAAAAACTTATTAGACGACATCAGCAGAGCCGTTATTTGGTTAAAAACCCATCCCAATCATAATCCCATAAAAAAATGGAATACCCAAGCTTGGGGCGAAATACCAGCCGATTTTGGCAGAAAAAGCTAAAGCAAAATCTATGTCTCTAAAATCCTTTAAATGGTAATTATCTTATGAAAATGCAAGTAGAAATGATTCTTTATGTAGCAAATCAAGCGAAAAGCAGAGATTTTTATACCTTTTTACTACAAATTGAACCTTGTTTAGATGTTCCGGGTATGACTGAATTTATGATTACAGAGAATCTGAAACTCGGATTAATGCCTGAAAATGGGATAGTTAACATCTTGCAGCCTCATACTCCGCACCCTGCCTCCGGAAACGGAATACCACGCTGTGAACTGTATCTACTATTAGAAAATATAGAACCCTACATAGAACGGATGTATTCACTAAACACAAAACAGATAAGCCCCTTAGAAACAAGGGATTGGGGACATGACGTTGCTTATTTTAGCGACCCAGATGGCCATATTATTGCATTAGCAAGAACGATTAGAAATTAGCATAGCGATAGATTTAGAAGGATTACCGCTTTTTAGAATAGATCCTGAATCGGTTCAGCCTAATTTTCAATACACTTGCAGCCCAAAATTTGTATTATTTTATTGATAACCAAAACACTACAAAGCATGAAAACTATAACTTCGTTGGTGAAACATTATTGCAATCATGGCACCATAGTTTTCTGTTTTCTTGGAAAAACAAGTAGTGTTCCTTACTAATCTTCTGCTTCTAATACGTAACGAGTTATTTATATTTGTTTTACAAATGTTTTCGTGCTTCGGCAATGAGGGTAAGTAACTGTTATTTTGACTTCCGGCATAGACTAAGGTTACTCATTATTGCCAAAAACTTCATCATATTTTCTGAACCACAACCAATTTTTTTTACTCATAATGCCAAAAGCCTAATCTACAAAAGCTATAATTTCGTTGAAAGAATGTTCTTGGTAATCTTTTTATCATACATTCTGAATCATAACTTGAAAAATAACTATTTTTGCATGGTTTACTACGTATTATGAATAAAGTCCGCAGTAGTTTTGCAGGGTTTATAATTTCTCTTATTTTTATATCTTTTGTCGGCTGTGATAAAGGAAACGATGACAAATCGTTGAATGTATTTTCCATTGAGGATGATATTTCGTTGGGAAAACAGGTCAGTCAGGAAATAGAATCTAACCCGAAAGACTACCCTATTTTATCAGAATCTCAATATCCGTTAGCTTATTCTCATTTACATCGAATAGTTAATAATATTTTATCTTCTGGAAAAGTTTTTTACAAAGATAAATTTGAATGGCGTACCAAAATCATCCGTAATGATAGTGTTTTAAATGCTTTTTGTGCGCCGGGAGGTTATATTTATGTTTACACCGGCATTATTAAGTTTTTAGAATCAGAAGATGAATTAGCGGGGGTTTTAGGCCATGAAATTGCGCACGCAGACCGCAGGCATTCAACAGATAACCTCACCAAACAATATGGCGTTTCTACTCTGCTTTCTATTGTTTTGGGAAATAACCCCGGCTTGATTGCTGAAGTCGCCGCCAATTTATTACTCCTTAAATTTAGCAGATCTAATGAAACGGAATCCGATAAATATTCTGTTATTTACTTAAATTCAACGTCTTATGATGCTCGAGGGGTTTCTCGTTTTTTTGAAAAATTGATCAATAGCGGGCAAACCGGCGGAACTCCGCAGTTTTTAAGTACCCACCCAAATCCAGATAATCGGGTGCAAAACATCCTGCAAGAATGGCAAAATCTCGGTAGCCGAACCGGAGAAACCTTTGAAGCACAATACAGAGAATTTAAAAACGCCCTCCCTTAGACAGACATCATGGAATTACACCCGATCCCAACCGGATATTTTAGGTTAGATGGCGGAGCTATGTTTGGAGTTGTCCCAAAAGTTATTTGGAACAAAACAAATCCTGCGGATGAACAAAACCGCATAGACTTAGCTATGAGGGCTTTATTGCTAATAGACGGAAAACGTACTATCTTGATAGATTGCGGACTTGGTCATAAGTATAGCCCTAAGTTTGCGGATATTTATGCCGTAAACCATACCGAAACCACCTTAGCAAATTCTTTACGAAAACACGGCCTCACCGAAAACGATATTACTGACGTAATTATCACCCATTGGCACTTTGACCACGCCGGCGGAGTAACTACCTATAATGCAGAAAATCAGTTAGTTCCTACTTTTCCCAACGCACATTATTGGGTTCAACAAAAACACTTGACAGCAGCTTTAAGCCCAAATGCCCGAGAAAAAGCAAGTTTTTTTCCGGAAAATATTCTCCCTATCAAAAACTCGGGGCAACTTAAACTCATCTCACCAAGCGACCTGATTCATCCGGCAATAGAGTTAGTTATCACTGATGGGCATACTGACGCTATGCAGCTCCCTTTGATTTCCCATAAAGGAAAAAAACTGCTTTTTGCTGCCGACCTTTTTCCCACTACCGGACATATACCGCTGCCTTATGTAATGGGGTATGACGTTAGACCATTGCAAACCCTCGCAGAAAAAGAAATTTGGCTAAATAAAATGATTCAAGAGAACATATTCTTGTATTACGAACATGACCCCGTAACGGAATGTAGCAGTATTGTGAAAACCGAAAAAGGATACAAAGCCGAAAAAAAATGCTCCCTCGCAGAGCTACTTAGCTGATTATGCTACCAGAAATCAGAGACTTAGACGAGAAAAAATGGCAAGACCAACTAACAGAATGGAAACAGCCTAAATATAGAGCTACGCAAATCTTAGAATGGGCTTGGAAAAATCAGGTCAAAGACTTTGACCAAATGACCAACCTGCCTAACTCACTCAGAGACCAACTGCGGGAGCATTTTTTCCTGAATAATCCCAGCATCATAGAACGCCAAATCAGTTCCGATGACTCCTTAAAACTTGCAATACAACTCACTGATGAACAAATCATTGAAGGTGTTTTAATCCCACATAAAAACAGAGTAACTGCCTGCGTTTCTTCACAAGTGGGTTGTTCATTAGCTTGCAAGTTCTGCGCAACGGGTTATCTAAAATTCAAACGAAACCTACACAGCTACGAAATTTATGACCAAGTAGCCCTGCTGCAACAACAAGCGATTTCTACCTACGGAAATAGCCTCTCAAATATCGTTTTTATGGGAATGGGAGAACCTCTGCTAAACTACCGAAATGTTTTAACCGCAATTGACTACATCACAAGCGAAAAAGGGATGAATATTTCAGCCAAAAGAATAACCGTTTCCACAGCAGGTATTGCCAAAATGATTCAAAAACTCGGTGATGATCATGTTCGTTTTGAATTAGCTCTTTCCCTACACGCTGCTACTGACCCAAAACGCAGCCAAATTATGCCTATAAACGAAACCAATTCTTTAACAGCTATTAAGGAAGCTCTACAATATTTTTATACCAAAACTAAAAATCAAATTACACTGGAATATATCCTTTTTGACCAGTTTAATGATTCTATGGAAGACGCAGATGCACTATACCGTTTTTGCAAAACCGTACCTTGCAAAGTAAATATTATAGAATACAACCCCATTTTAGAATCCGAATTCAAAAATGCTTGCACCGAAAAAATAGAATACTTCAAAAAGTATTTAACATCCAAAGGCATAATAGTTAATGTTCGGAAAAGCAGAGGAAAAGATATTGATGCAGCTTGCGGCCAACTTGCTTTACGTAAAATACGTAGTTAGCAGTAAAATAAATCCACTACCCTAAATAGTAAGAAAAAAACAGAACACTCATGGGAATTTCCCCCCTTAGGTTCATTTTTAGGCTATTTTTAATCTTATTTCAGTTTTGTGTTCCAAAAAAATGTATTATTGAAAACCCAAATAAAAAATATCAATGAGAAAACTGTATTACAGCGTTTTAATTATTTTCGGAACAAGCTATGTAGCTCTCTCCCAGATAGGTGGGCCGGTTATTCCCAACAACGGTAAAGTAGAGGGAATAGAGGAGCTTATAGAGCGAAAAGAATATATGGTTCCTATGAAAGACGGAGTTCGGTTAGCTACGGATGTTTTCCGTCCGATTCTGCAAGATGATCTATCTTTTGAAACACCCCTGACCGTTGCCGGCTTTAATTTAGGAAACATCAACCTAACTGTTGCCCAAAAAGGCACTCAGTTTTATAAAAACTTAACACAAAGCAACTCCAACCAATTATCTATTGTTTTTACTCGGACCCCATACGGCAAGAATGACCCACTTCAGGGGCAAATAGAGGCTCTTATGGGATATTGTGGGGTCGTTCAGGATATGCGCGGGCGCTATCGCTCCGAAGGAACGTACCTCCCTATGTTCAGCGACTCATGGGCTAAAAAGAACTACTTTGCTGATAGCTCCATGCGCCACCCTATGGATATTACCCCAAATGCTAACGCTAATTTCCATGAAGACGGATTAGAAAGCATTGATTATCTTACCTATAATCTCCGCTATGATTCCAATAGAGATAGTGTTATCAATGATAGTGATGATCTGATTTGCAACGGAAATATTGGGATGCTGGGAGCATCTGCTCTGGGAAATAGCCAGTATCAGGCGGCAGCAGTAAAAAAAATAAACACCCAAAATCCGGGCTTAAAGTGCTTATTACCCATAGTAGCCTCCGGAGAATTTTATCATTCAACCGGCCACCAAAATGGTGTTTATAGAGAAAGAATTATTGACGGCTGGCTTAGAGGCCAAGTAGAGCGTTATGATTGGCAAAATGATTCTACCGATAACGACCCCAATAACAGCGTTCATACGCTGAGAGACTACGGCCCCAGTATCACAACGCCCTTGTCTGCTGCCGAAATGGCAATTGATTTTTGGACTACCATGTATAGAACCCACTATCCGGATGCAGAAGGCCGTGCCGTTATGGATGTTAGCCATGCTTATATTGACTCTGCCGGCAATGCTACCAAACATGGAACTATTTCTCGCTATACAAATTTTGAACTACCCATTTATCATCTAAGTGGCTGGTGGGATATTTTTACAGATGGCCAAATTGAGACCTACCAACGAGTTATGCAAAATGTATCCACTAAAAACAAAAACTTACAAAAGTTGGTAATTGGGCCATGGGCACACCAAACTATTGGCAGCCGCACTACCGGAGACGTAACCTACCCGGAAGTTGTAGGCTCTTTGTTAGGTGCAACCTTAGATAATATTTCCGCAGCCGATATTCCAAGTGTAGGAAAATCCGAGATAATAGCTTGGTTTAGAAAATTTTTAGGAGAACCTACGGTAGAACTCCCCCCCTATCCCGTTTGGCAACCTATCCAAACCGTATTGGGTACTCTTTACATACAGGTTCCGGCAGATACTTTCCATATTCCATTTACTCAGTTCTTTAACTTTATTAACGGAGCCGGTCCATTACAAAATTTACCTATCAAAATAAAAGGAATTGCATTGGTAGATTCGAGCCAAACTCAATACATTACGATACCGGCTACCGGAACATCCCTCATTGGAGACCCCACACATTCTGCAATCCCTGACCCTGCTAATGTTGAATGGGATAGGTCAAAGCCAAATGGTGTGCCCAATGTTCGACTTTATGTAGTTGGTCCGGTTGAAGACGGTGTATCCGGCCAAAATGGAAACCCTGCAACCGGTAACTACTGGATGAGCGCAGATACATTCCCCATAAAAAATGTCCAAAACAAAACATTTTACTTGCATGCAGACCAGACCTTAGACCTAAAATCTCCAACTACTGACGAAGGAAATCTCAGCTATACAAATGACCCCAATAACCCTGTTCGTACTCATGGAGGTAATAACATGATAGTTTATACCACTGACGGAAGCCGAGTTAGCCAAGGTCAGATGAACTTAGCCGATACCCGCTATGCTTCATATACCATGAACCGCCCTGATGTTTTACAGTTTACTTCACCTGATATTAGAGATTCTTTGTCTATCATCGGCTATCCTGTTGTAACTCTTTATGCAAAATCTCTTCCTATTGACGTGAACAATATGGACGTTACGAACTGTGATTTTATTGTTCGCGTGATAGATGTTTGCCCAGACGGTCGCGAGTTGTTTGTTAATGAAGGGGCTGTTAATGCTCGCGCAAGACTTTACGCAGCCTCCTATTCAAATGATACTTACGGAACAGAAAACCTACCTTGGAGCAATATAAAAGTTGATTCTATCTATGAGTTTAGATTTAAAATGCTGCCATTAGCTTACACTTTTGGGAAAGGCCACAGAATGAAAGTTTTAATATCCAGTAGTAGCTGGCCAAGATACCAATCCTGCCCGCAAATACCTCTGATGGATGGAGAATTTTACCGCCGCCGTCCGATGGAAGAAAAATACTATGTCTATAATGGCCAACAACTTATTGGGCGTTCAGCAGTACAAACTATCGCCTTTTCAAACACCATGCCCACCCAAATTATATTCCCAATTTATGGAGGAGATCTTGTTTCGGCTAATGACAACCTTGTTGCTGACCAAACCCACACTTCTCCAATTATTTATCCAAACCCCGCTAACGACATTATTCATATTTCAACTCCAGAAGAAAATATATCCCAAACTGTTGAAATTCAGAATATTATGGGCGTAACACTTCTTAAACGTGAGTTTCAAGGTTATGTTAATATTTCGGTTTCAGATTTGCCGCGCGGTTTATACTTAGTTCGTATAAAAGCTGCTAATCGGGAGCAAAGCATTACCCAAAAAATTATATTAAAATAATTTGGCATTGCAGCAAAAACAGAATAGGCAGGGAACTACTTCTCTGCCTATTCTGTTTTTATCGCTAATTCACTTTTGTTTATGGCATTAAATAATAGCAACCGCCTGATTATCATTTGGCTATTTTCCGGTGTAATGCTTATTATGCTAATGGTAATCGTTGGCGGGATTACCCGCTTAACCGGTTCGGGACTTTCTATTACCGAGTGGAATCCGATTATGGGTGCAATCCCCCCTTTAAATGAAACAGCATGGAATGAGGCTTTTGAAAAATACAAACAAATTCCACAATATAAACTTGAAAATACCCACTTCTCCGTATCAGATTTTAAATTTATATTCTTTTGGGAGTGGCTTCACCGCCTTATTGGTAGAGTTTTAGGTGTTGTATTTATCATTCCTTATCTCTTCTTTCTCTGGAAAAAAAAGATACCTTCAGAGCTTCATCCCAAGCTAATTATCGTATTTTTATTAGGCGGTTTTCAAGGTTTTTTGGGGTGGTTTATGGTTAAAAGCGGCTTATCCGAACTCACTTCGGTTAGTCATTTTCGGTTAGCTGCTCATTTAATAACTGCATTTATTACCTGCGGCTATATTATTTGGATTATTTTTGAAATCCTGAACAGCAAAAAATCTTTATTAGTCATTCAGAAACAAGCTGTTGTATTAAGTAAAGTAACTTTTATTTTGGTTTTACTTCAAATTATTTTTGGGGCTTTTGTAGCCGGTTTAGATGGTGGATTTGGCTATAATACTTGGCCGCTCATGAACGGAAAATGGTTTAATACCGAATCTTTCAGTAATCAAAAATCTTTTTTATATCAATTATTCAACCAAAAATACGGAGTTCAAATCATACACCGGTATTTTGCTTACGTTGTACTAATCTTCGGTGTTATTTTAGGAATAGCTATCAGTAAATATACTGCTGATAATCAAGTTATTAAATATTCTCGATATATTGCTATTGCAATTTTTCTGCAATTTTTATTAGGAATATTGACCATTTTGGTATTGCCACACAATCCCGTTTTAATCGGAACTATGCATCAATTAGGTTCCTTTTTTGTGTTTTGTATTTTTGTAATTTATTTGCAATTAATTAGTTATAGAAATCCTCGAAAGGTTCGTTTTTAAATTTCTATTTCTAACCGCAGTAAATGACTGGAAAAGTTTTTGCCGAGCGTATCCATACGCAATGAGCGCGAAGCTCCGCCGTCTAAGGCTTGAAAACAAACAAAATTAAGTGCTTCTATGGAATCCCACTCATATCGAATGACTTGACCTTGTATTAGGTTTCCAAAATGCGCTTTAACCAGTTCTGGTGTTAGTTGTTTTTTGAGAATCTGATAGGCTTCAGCACTTTTTGCCAATACCCCAATGTTGCAAACATCATTTTTATCCCCAGAACGTGCTGCGGCTATTTCTATTAAACGAACTTTCATAATCTTGATTAGTAATTAATTACTGTAAATATTCGGATGCCTTAGCGCAATGTACTGTTGTTTGAACAAGTTTTCTGGGTATTAATGTAGGCCAAAGGCTTAATAAGGTGCGGTTTTCTTTTCCCCACCCGGGTATGGCAGTAAGCCCCGGCGGGCCATTTAAGCCTAAGCAAACAATTGACTTAAAAGCCATACTGCCTGTTTTGGTATCTGAATGTTTAATAACCAGCCGAACTCCGATTTCATTCATTTCGGATAAAACTTCAGGGGAGGCAGAAATAGCAGCCTCTCCGTGTATTCCATTTAAACCAAGTAACTGAAACTCAGCACGTTCTATTCCAGAAAGCCCAGCATTTGCCCAAATATCCTTAACTGCTTGGATAAATTTTTGGCATTTTTCATAGGCACAAGGCCAAGAAAAAAAGGCAATCATATCGCTCATAAATCCTTCATGCAAGCCAATACATAATTTCAAGTTTTCCGGACGAGGTTTACCGAGAGAGCCACTGACACGAACCTGATTTTTAGCAACTTCTTCAACCGTAACGTGGG
The DNA here is from genome assembly GCA_026932145.1 of Bacteroidia bacterium. Lineage (NCBI taxonomy): Bacteria > Pseudomonadati > Bacteroidota > Bacteroidia > Bacteroidia bacterium. The sequence continues at coordinate 24,276 of JAIXKT010000045.1, read as the reverse complement.
TTAAATCAACGACAACATCTGGAGTGATATAATGACTTGGGTCGTGAATTTCATAAACCAACTGTTCGCGAATGGTATTTTTGGTAACACATCCTCCTTCTATTTCTAATTTAGAAAACACCGCAGAACCGTCTGCAAAAACGGTCGCAATCGGGTAGCCTAAGTTGTGTAATGGATAATCCATTGGCCATTCTGCATAGCTATTACCTCCGGAGGCCTGGCCGCCACATTCTAATAAGTGCCCGATTGTTATGCCGCAAGCCAACTTATTCAGGCCTTCTTGGCTCAAATTTTCGTCATCTAATGCCCAGTTAAAATGATGAGCCAGAATTCCCAATGTCAAGCAAGGGTCAGCAACTCTACCTGCCAAAATCAGGTCTGCTCCTTGCGCAAGCGCGTCAGCGATGCTCTTTGCTCCCACATATACATTTGCGTGCGTAACCGGAAAGTTCACTTCCGAAAAAGGTTTTCCTGTGTCTATATTGCTTAGTGTAAGTCCATTAGCCTGAAAATCATTAAGTCTGTCAAAAACATCATCGCCGGTTATCACGGCAATTTTGAGGTCTTTTATTCCTTGTTTGTTTAATATCTCCGATACTTTTTTAGCTGCGCCATAGGGATTTAGCCCGCCGGAATTTGTTACTAATTTAATTCCATTTTTGTAACACATTGGGATTAAGTTATATGCGGTAAACTCTAAATCTCGGGCATAACCCAAGGAAGGGTCTTTTTGTCTATCTTTTTGTAAAATCGAAAGTGTTAATTCGGCTAAGGCATCATGGATAATGTAGTCTGCGCCACGCTGCAAGGCAATTGTTATCGCTGCGCGGGGACTATCTCCATAAAAACCTTGTCCCGCTGCAATACGAACGGAGTTAGGCATTTTTCACAATTAAATTCTTAACAGCAAAGTTATAAGATTAGGCTTTAAAAGTTTAATCTTTTGCTGAAAAATTATGATTATGGCTTAAAAAAATCAGTGTCTATCTATGCTATCATCCGCTGAATTTGTTGCATAAAGGCAAATGCAACTTCGTCGGCTTGGGTTTGAGTAGCAGCTTCGGTATAGATTCGCAAAATTGGTTCCGTGTTTGACCTTCGGATATGCACCCAAAAATCAGGAAAGTCTAATTTTAACCCATCTTCGGTATTTTGGGGAATATCAGAATATCTTTTTTGCAAAGAAGCAAATAATTCATCAATAGATGCTGTTTTTGAAGCTGTTACTTTCGTTTTAGCCATAAACAGAGCCGGATAACGTTTTTTTAATTCCGAAAGGGATACTTTTTGTTTAGCTAAATGGGTAAGTACTAATGCAATACCTACCAAAGCATCACGGCCATAATGTAATGGTGGGTAAATAATCCCGCCATTACCTTCTCCGCCAATAACCGCATTGGTCTGCTTCATTATCTTAACCACATTTACCTCCCCTACTGCTGCTGCTGCATATTGGCTATTTTTGCTTGCAGCAAGCAACGGTAGTGCTCTCGAGGATGATAAATTAGAAACAGCATAACCCGGCGTGTGGCTCAATACATAATCTGCAACCGCTACCAGTGTATATTCTTCCCCAAAAAGCTCTCCATCTTCACAAACCAAAACCAATCTATCAACATCCGGATCCACTACAATGCCTAAATCAACACTGTTTTCGGTAACTGCCGAGCAAATATCTGATAAATGCTCACGTAGAGGTTCTGGATTATGGGGAAATTTACCATTAGGAACGCAATGAAGGGGAATGATTTCGGCTACACCTAACAACTGTAGTAATTTTGGAACAGCTATTCCACCAACGGAGTTAACGGCATCTACCACTACCCTAAATTGGGCATTTCGGATAGCCTGAATATCTACCAACGGTAACGCTAAAATTCGTTGTAAATGGTAATCTAAATAGTTATTTTTATACCAGATTTTGCCCAATTCATGAACCGAAGCAAATTCATAATTCGGGTTTTCATAAAGGGTAATGATTTTTTGGCCGTCAGATTCACTGATAAATTCACCGTAGCTATTCAGTAATTTTAAGGCGTTCCATTCTGCGGGGTTATGAGATGCTGTTAAGATAATTCCGCCGGCGGCTCCTTCTGCCGGAACAGCTACTTCTACTGTGGGAGTTGTAGCCAAGCCTAAGTCTATCACATCAAAGCCCATACCTACTAAAGTAGCACTGACTAATGCGGTAAGCATTTCGCCGGACGGGCGAGCATCCCGCCCAATAATAATCCTACGATTTGTTGTATGCTGAGAAAGCCACGCACCATAAGCTGCTGCAAAGCGCGTAATGTCCAAAGGAGTTAAATTCTCCCGTTCGCAGCCACCAATTGTGCCACGTATGCCAGATATAGACGCTATTAAAGCCATTTTCTTCGTTTTATCTTTTGGCGTAAAAATAGATAGAAATCTAATAATAAATTCAAACGTAGGCTTTCTAAGCATCAGTAACCATCTTACGATGTTACCAATTTAATAGGTATTCTATTTGTTTAGATACTTTTTCGGCATTTGGAAGCATTGTTTGCTCCAATGTTGTGTTAAGAGGAATAGCCGGAAGGTTCTCACTACCAACAACTTGAACGGGAGCATCTAATTTAGTAAAAAAATGACTTGATATTCTGCCAGCCAAAGATTCTGCAAATGAGTTTTGGGTAGGCTCTTCGGTTAGAATCATAACTTTTCCATTTTTTACAACTGTTTTTTCAATGGCTTGCCAGTCAATGGGTTCTAATGTTCTTAGGTCTAAGATTTCTACTTGATTTTTGAATTTTGTGCTGGCGTTTTTAGCCCAATGAACTCCCATGCCATACGTGATGACGGTACAGGCTGTTCCCTCTGATACGGCTTCATGGCTGCTTTCTTGTACTAACCTTGCTTTTCCTAACGGGATAATATAATCTGAATCCGGCTCTATGGTACGTGCTTCTTGGCTTCCCTGAACTTTTGACCAATATAACCCTTTGTGTTCCAATATAATAACAGGGTTTGGGTCAAGGAAAGCTGCTTTGAAGAGTCCTTTCATATCTGCTGCATTGGAAGGATACACTATTTTGACTCCCCGTATTGTCAGCAATGTTGATTCTATGCTGGACGAATGAAAAGGCCCGCCGCTTCCGTATGCTCCGGTTGGAACTCTTATCAATGCCTGAACCGGCCATTTACCGTTACTTAAATAGCAAGAACGGCTGACTTCGGTAAATAACTGGTTTAAGCCCGGCCAAATATAATCCGCAAATTGAATTTCTACTATGGGTTTGCAGCCGGCTGCTGACATTCCAACGGTACTGCCAATGATGTATGCTTCTTGAATTGGGGTGTTAAAAACACGGTTATGGCCATATTTTGGGGCTAATGTAGCAGCTTCTCTGAATACTCCCCCTAAGTCCCCGCCTACATCTTGGCCATATAAAAGTGCTTCCGGATATTGCTGAAAAATCTCATCAACGGCGTGTAAAACAGCATCTACCATCACAACTTCTTTTTTTTCTGTTGGTACACGGATGCCTCTTTCTTCGGTAATTGGTGTAGGAGCAAAGATATGCTCTTTTAGGGTAGCAGGGTCTGGTTCAGGGGCTTGTTTTGCTTTTTCAAAATCCAATCGGGCACGTTCTTGTTGTTGGCGTTCAATTTCATCCAAAACATCTGGTTTTATGCCTAAATTGAGTAGTTCTTTTTTTAGTTTTATGCGTGGGTCTTGCTGCTGTGCCAAAGCAATTTCTTCGGGTTGGCGATACCATTCGCGCCTCACCCCTGAAGTATGGTGGCCTATTAAGGGAACCCTTGCATGAAGTAAGGCAGGAGTCCTTTTTTTTCTTAATTGATTAAATATCAATGAAACAGTGCCAAAAGAGGCTAAAAAATCAGTGCCATCAACTTCGTAAACAGCTAAATTGGGGAATCCTTTAGCAAAATCAGAAACCGAGACACCTCGTGTTTCTTTGGCGGAAGCTGATATTGACCAAGTATTATCCTGCACTAAGTATAAAATTGGAAGTTGGTGTAAAACAGCCATTTGAAGAGCTTCGCTTACTTCCCCTTCGGTTGTAGATCCGTCTCCTAATGAGCAAACGACTATGGATTTTTGGCTATCATCGGTATAGTTTGGGTGGTTTATGGATTCTAAGTATTTTATTCCGTGAGCGGCTCCTGTTGCGGGGATTGCCTGCATTCCTGTTGCGGAGGATTGATGCGGTATTTTGGGCATATCTGCGCGGCGCAGACTTGGGTGAGAATAATAGGTTCGCCCGCCGGAAAAAGGATCATCACGCTTAGCTAAAAGTTGTAACATCAACTCATGTGGTTGCAATCCAATTCCTAACAGCATAGATTCATCACGGTAATAGGGAGCTACAAAGTCTTGGGGAGTAAGTTGCATCCCCACTGCAAGCTGAATAGCCTCATGCCCGCGAGAGGTAGAATGAACGTATTTACACAAATCCCGATTTGTTTCATAAATAGCAGCCATCTCCGTAGCGCAGCACATCAGTTCATAAGCACGTAACAACACCTCCAATTCAATGGTGATAGCTGTTTCCTCGAGTTGTTCAGTCTGATTCACGAAGCAATAATAATAGAAAAGTTTAGTTTATACAATTTTTTACTTTTTTTTTAGGTAATATCTTGTTTTCTAAATGATTACCACTTCTTGGAATAAGTACTTTTAGGTTAAACGATTGTAAATCTAATATTTGGGTGCTAAAAAAGATTGGGGGGATATTTCGGGCTAAAGACCACTAAATCTGTTCATAAAGTTGTTTTTTGTTTATTAATAGTGCCGTGCATTTCATTTCGTAGTTAATTTTTCTATTAGTTTTGCCGTCATGGAAACTATTTTATGTTTGACTTAGAAACGTCTTTGTTTATCCTGCTAATATTTTGTTTAGTAGCGGCTTGTGGGTTTGAGTTTGTTAATGGTTTTCATGATACTGCTAATGCAGTTGCAACAGTTATTTATACAAATACACTAACTCCGTGGAAGGCTGTTATTTGGTCTGGGATTTGTAATTTTTTAGGTGTCTTTGCCGGCGGAATATCTGTGGCAATGAGTATCGTAAATCTTTTACCGGTAGAAATCTTGATAGACCAAAATATTTGGCATAGCCTTGCTATGGTTTTGTCTTTACTTTTTAGTGCAATAGTCTGGAATTTAGGAACTTGGTATTTTGGATTACCGGCATCAAGCTCTCATACTCTGATTGGGGCGATATTGGGCGTTGGTATTATGTATTCTACGTTACCGGGTTCTACGTCTGCGGCTGTCAATTGGCATAAAGCAGGCGAGGTTGGGCTTTCCCTTTTGATTTCACCTTTGTTTGGCTTTACGATGACAATTTTACTGATGTTTGTTTTACGCCGAATCATCAAAGACAGAAGTATTTTTAGGTCGCCGGATTTAAGCAAAAGCCCGCCAAACTGGATTCGTTCAGTTTTAATTCTTACTTGCACCGGAGTAAGTTTTTTTCACGGCTCTAATGACGGACAAAAGGGGGTTGGGCTTATGATGCTCATTTTGATTGGCATCCTCCCAACTTATTACGCTATTGATATAACCCAAAAAGCCGCCTTGTATCACCCTGATATTCAGGGAATTCACACATTACTAAATAGAACTGACCCGACTTTACTTTCTGCTAATGAAAGAAACGCCCGTAGTAGCGTTCTGGAAATTTGCGCTCATTTAGGTGTTGTTTTTCAGCAGTATAATACATTGGAAAACTTCCCTAAAGAAAAACGCTTTGACCTACGAAAAGATATTTTGCTCGTTTCCAAACAGGTAACAATGCTTATTGAGGGAAAAAACTTGAATTTGAACCTAAAACAAATTGATGAACTTAAATCACACATAAAAAAAATTCGTTTGATAACTGACTACTCGCCTACTTGGGTTATCTTCCTGATTTCATTAAGTTTAGGACTCGGTACAATGATTGGCTGGAAACGAATTGTAGTTACCATAGGGGAAAAAATTGGTAAACAGCATTTAACTTATGCGCAAGGTGCTACCGCAGAGATTATTGCTTCAAGTACTATTGGTTTTTCAACTTTTTTGGGTCTGCCGGTAAGTACAACGCACGTTTTGTCCAGCGGTATTGCAGGCAGCATGGTTGCTAAACGGGGAATTAAAAACTTGCAACCGGCTACCATTCGTAATATCGCATTAGCGTGGCTGCTGACAATGCCCGTAAGCATGACCCTAAGCGGCGCAATGTTTTATTTCCTACGCATGGTACTCTGATTTTGAACCGAACCGAATAACTTTGCCCCTTAAATTATGTTTTTATATTGGATTCTTGTAATTATTAGTATTGTTACTGTTTTATGGTTGGGAGTGGTTGGTTTTTCTACCTATAAATTTATTTTTCCACCAAAGCTAAAAGATTCAAAATTACCTAAGAACCGCCCCAAAAACCCCAAAGAAGTGGGGTTAGAATATCAAGAGGCGACTATTAGCGGCTACAAAGGAGTTCCTATTTCACTTTGGTGGCTTCCGCAGCCACAAGCGGCACCCATAGTTATTCTTTCTCATGGTTTTGCTATCAATAAAGCTATGATTATCACCTTCATTAAGCAGTTTTATGAGCGTGGTTATCAAGTGCTTGCTATGGATCACCGCGCCCACGGGCATAGCGGAGGTGTAGTTTGTACTTATGGTTACTACGAACGTCATGATATGCTTGCCTGCTTAAAATGGGTAACAGAAAAAGCTCCTAATCAACCCATTATCCTATTTGGTGCTTCTATGGGAAGTATTGTAAATTCTATGCTGTTAAGTCTTCCAGAAACCCAAAAGTTTCCCATTCGTGCAGCTGTACTACAAAGCCCTTATGCTGACCTCCCCACCATGACCCGCTACATTATCCGGCAACACTTAGGTTTTTTAGAAACGATATTTGCTGCGCCCATCATCTGGTTCACCGAAAAAAATGGTAACTTTCAGTTAGAAGCAGTCAATCCGGCTAAAGTTCTCGCTACAGTTTCTATACCAAAACTTTTTATATTGGGAGCAAGTGATGACGAAATACCGGCAAGTTTTACCAAAGACACCTATCAAATGGCTGCAGAACCTAAGGAATTAATCATTTTTGAAGCCGGCCATAATGACATCCACCGTGTTGGCGGTAAAGTTTATTGGGATAAGGTGTTCCAGTTTATTAATCAATATGTTTAAACGTTTAATTTTACGGTAAAAGCTGTTTGTTTTTCACTATTTAGTAATTTTCTGTACCTTTGAATTATGAAGCGTTGGCAAGTTCTGCTGTTTGCCGGATACTGGCTAAGTATCACATTCGTTTATGGGCAAATTCCCCCCGTTTGGCAATACGAAGCAGCCTTAAATGACGTAGCTGCTTTTGGAAACACACCCAAAACGGTACAAGATTCTAACGGAAACTTACATCTTGTTTGCTGGAATCAAGCCTCAGATAAATTGGTTTACGGCTTTAAAGCATTCAATTCTGATGAGTGGCTTTTTGAATGGGTTGATAGTTCCGGAAATAACGGATATTCAGCAGCCATCAACTTAGACGGAAATGGAGTTCCGCATGTTGCTTATTATGAGAATATTCAAGGAAAGATGCAGCTACGATACGCGAATCGCGTAGCTGGCTACTGGATAACAGAAGTGGTAGATTCTGTTCAAACATGGGGGCAATATGGCCTGAGTAACCAAAATAATGAAGGGAATGTACACCCATCCATTGATTTAATATTGCAGCCATTTCCTATAATCGTCTTTTTTGATGCTACTTGGGAGCCAGCACAGTTTCATTATGGCTTAGAACTAAAACGAGCGACCAGAGTAGGCGGGCCACCTTGGGTAGTAAGCGGTTACGGAAATATCCCCATCACCTCTGTGCCTACCTCAGATCCTGATTATTTCTGGGGCGAAAACATTGCCGGTGCCCGATACGGCGAATTCTGTAACATCAGCCAAAGCCTTAGCGGAAAAAACTATGTATTTACCGTCTGCAATAAAAATGGACAAATTATCTGGTATCCAGACTTTATGAATACCAACTACGTAGTATTAGATTCTGTCATACGATACAGAGTTAGTACCGACATCTTGCAATTAACCTTTGAAGGATTATCCGTTGCACAAGGCTCTAATGGAGATTATCACCTAAGCTACGCCCTTTCACACCAATATGGGCGCAATGACTATACTCCCGAACTATCTTTCTTTTATGCAAGACTTAATCCTACCGACTCATCTACCGTTGTTTCTGAAATCGTTTTACCCAGAGATGCCAAATATCGCTACAACACCAGTATCGCCGTTCAAGGTAATGATTCTATCATAATTTCCTTTATAGAAAGAGATACCCGAAAAATTCGCTTAGCCAAATCTTGGGATGGAGGCCAAACATGGACGTTTCAAAACGTTTTTAGTTCAACAATTACCGACTACCCTGCTCCCATAATTTGGAAAGGCGATTCCTTAACCCTCGTTTGCTATGATATTGAAAAAGAAAAACTTAACTATGCCTCTATTGCTGTAAATACGGGGTTTATACGTAGCTACTCTATTCAAAAAAGTACTCTTTATGCCAGACAAAACGCCTGTACCGTAACCGAAAACGGACAAGATAAAACTATTGATGCCCTATTTTCTGATGAACTTTCCCAAGAACTATGGCTTGGCCAGAAAAAAAACAATTGGACATTTTCTCAAATAAACACGGGAAAAACGTACCAGAATCTCAGATTATTGGTTAGAAATAACGGCGAACGGTATTTAATGTGGTATGAAACTGAAACACAACAGTTAGTAGCATCGGCAGAAGGAGCAACTCCAATTACTTTAGCCTTTGGAGCCTCTACCGCAGACTGGGTTAGCCGTAATGATTCTATACACTTAATTTACTACAACCAAGGTAATCTTTGGTATCGTTTTGGGACATCCCTCGCTAATTTATCCCCCGAAGTTGCTATTGATACTATTAATCAAGGAGCCGCAGGAGCATTTAAAATCATTATTGACCCGTATGGCTTGCCTCACGTAGCATTTCAGAATATTGGAACAAACAAATTATTCTACCTAAAAAAGACTGCTTTTGGGTTATGGATAAAGTCTGAAGTTACTCTACCCAACCATTTTACGATGGGAAGTTGGGTCGCTATTGCAGTAGGAGCATCTTTGCAACCGCAAATAGTTTGCCGAAATGCCGCCACTAATTCACTACATTATTTTATATGGAAAGCAAGCTCTTGGGTGGAAGAAGTTGTGTATCAAGCTATTTCAGGAGTTGCAGGAGCATATTTTGAAATCCAGTTAGATACTTACGAAAATCCGTTTGTAGCATTTTCCCTACTAAACACCAGTGATCAAGTTCGGATTTTTAAAAAGGCTTATTCAGGAACTATTTGGTATTCCTTACCAGTGTACCAAAATGTGGACCAAATCGGCTCTTCATTTTCTTTTCAACTCACTCAAAATGATGTTTATATCTTGGGTAAACGAAATCGGATTGGTTCTACCGGCTTAGGATTACTATATTCACCGGATGGCGTTTGGGCTTCTGTTGAAGACGTGATAAACTCTTTCCAAGGTACTCTTCTTTACCCTAATCCTACTAACAATGATCTGTTTTTAACTACTCAACTTTTTGAACTTAACGCCCAAAATCCTGTTTCATATCAAATCAATTCCATTAGTGGTCAGTTAGTTGATTCGGGAGTTATTTACATTGAAAATCCCAAAATAGATGTCCAGAATTTGCAACCGGGCATTTACTTTGGGACTATTAAATTAACTAACGGAGTTGTATTATCTCAGAAATTTGTGAAATTACCTTAAAGTAAAAAAGTAAACTGCGAGTTATTCACGAATAATTCGCAGTAGTTCATGCTTTGCGCCTACAAAGACAGACATAAAATAAGGGCCGGGAGCTAAATGCCCTAAGTATAACATCAATGTTGTAGATTCTATATTTTCTTGGCTGAAAACCACTTGGCCAACCATATTTCGTATTTCAAGCCTATTAGCACCCGCCGGTAGTGTTACCTGCACTGTGCTTTGAAATGGATTAGGATAGACCGAAACAGAACCTTTGTCCGGAATAGCTACATGTTGGGCAAACGCATCTTCAGAAGGCGCAATCCCTGCTGAATCTATATTGTATCCGCTTAAATCTTTATGGGCAGGGTATCCAATCTCTACTGAGCCGTAATTAGCTCCGTAAGCCGATATGCTACAGAAACATATTGTAGAAAGTAGCTGTAGCGATATTATAGTAAATATTTTTTTCATGCAATAAACCTTTATTAACGTTGTTAAACAAAAACTGTTCCAAAAAATTAACCTTGTTGCAAATATAAAACAAATACTGATGTTTGTCAAGAAAAATAGTTTTTATTTCTGAAGTTATTAATATGATAGGGTTTGGGTTCAGGCAGCTACTATTTTCGGTTGTGATTCAGAAATGATAAAAAAAATGGTTATTGTGTTATTGTTATTCTAATGTTATGTTTTTTCTAAAAGTCTATCCTGAAACCGACTATCCTAAATCCTAATTTTTACAAGTCCATTTATTTTTTAAGTTAATAGCAAAAACAGGCTTTACAAAAGGCTAAAAAACACAAGGTCGTTTATTGAGCGAAGTCGAAATAAACGAACTTCGCTCAATAAACGACCTTATAGAAGTGTATTCGATGCTGTAATAGCAGCTTAATTACTGTGATACTTTGAGTTGATTGATTTTAGCATTGATAACTTCAATTTGCTTGTTAATATTTTGTATCTGAGAATGTAACTGTTCGTTTTCAGTTTTTAGTTTTTGGTTCTCTGTATTGAGTTCCTGAACAGATTTAATTAACGGCATGATAAAGTCTGTATAGCGTAATGAATAAGCTTCATGTTCATTGCGGGGAATGTCAATACCTGGGAACGTAAAGCCGCTTTCTTTGGCGGCCTGCTCTACTTCTTGAGCTATCAACCCGATGTATGTTTCTTTTTCTATTCCGCTGTGGTCAATTTGATTAACTATGGAATCCGGTGTTCCCCATATTTTGTGTAGTTCGGTAGGGCGCACATTATAGGTAACAGGGCGTAGTTTAGAGATAAAGTTTAACCCTCTAACATCCTCTTTTACGTTGGTTTTATAGCGAGCATCCGAGTATGCCGTAATCCCTGTAATCTGCGCACGTATTTGTCCAACGGCAGTACTACCTAACAATACTTGATTATCTCCATTGCATTGTCCATTAGCAATATTAGCTCCCAACAGTGTAACATTAGTTCTGTCTTGAGTAAGATTGGTATTTGAACCCACAAAAGTGCATCCTGTTAAAAAAATCCCAGTCTGTCCTTGCCCTGCAAAACTGCCTATAGCGGTATTATAGCTTCCTGTAGTATTATATGCTAAAGTCATAGTACCCATACCAACATTTTGAGTGCCTGATACATTATAGTGTAAAGCAGAATTGCCGAAAGCACAATTTTGATTCGCTGTTGTATTAGAGTATAAAGCACTAATACCAAAAGCTTGATTATAAGATCCCGTAGTATTAGAATACAAAGCCTTTGAACCTACAGATGTACTTTTGGAACCAGTTATATTTGAACGAAGGGCGTTTTCACCAATGGCAATATTTTCAGACCCATTAGACGATGAAGAAGGGTTATTTGTAAATAGAGCACCATGCCCGACGGCAATATTACTGGAGGCAAACGGTACACCATAGCTTTGAGCGTTTAAGGCAGAATCTCCAATAGCAATATTATAGCTTAATTCAGAGTTGTTATTGAGTGTGCCGCAGCCTATTCCGATGTTACCTGATCCGGTAATGTTACTTGTCAAAGAGAGTGTTCCTAAGGCAATATTTCGGCTACCTGATGTATTAGACTGAAGCGTTTGGTAGCCTAAAGCCGTATTGTCAAGGCCGGTATTTGCAGCAGGAGTCGCAGAACCGCGTAGCGCTTCATAGCCAACCGCTACGTTAGTGTTAGTAAACGAAGTGCCAATATCATTAGCGTAGTACATAGCACCTCTGCCCAGAGCAGTTGCATAATTACCTGCTTTATTACTATAAAGTGTACCATAACCAATAGCTGTATTTTCGCCTCCAATGGTATTAGCATAAAGCGCAGAATGTCCCATAGCAACATTGTTCACACCCGTAGTGTTAGTAGTAAGAGAGTTAACCCCTGTAGCTGTATTAGAGGATCCAGTAGTATTAAAACGAAGTGAGAAATATCCGGAAGCTGTATTTGCCGATCCTAATGTGTTTGAATAAAGGGCACTACCTCCGGTAGCAGTGTTATAATTTCCGGTAGTATTAAGAGCAAGGGTATTGTATCCCGTAGCTGTATTAGAGGTTCCCGTAGTATTGGAATAAAGAGTTCCTTTTCCCGTAGCTGAATTATAGTTTCCCGATGTATTAGACCAAAGAGTTTGGTAGCCTAAAGCTGTATTGTCAAGACCTGTATTTGCAGCAGGGGACGTAGAACCTCGTAATGCCTCAAAGCCCAACGCTACGTTAGTGTTAGTAAACGAAGTAGCGGTATTATTGGCATAATACATAGCTCTACTACCTATAGCAGTAGTATTATTCCCTGCTACGTTGCTGTATAACGACTGATAGCCACTTGCCATATTACTTGCACCCGTTGTGTTGTTGCGCAGTGAATAATAACCGCTTGCCGTGTTATTATTACCTGTGGTGTTACTGTATAGCGAAAAAGAACCGCTTGCCGTGTTAGATCCGCCTGAGGTGTTATAGTATAGCGACTGATAACCGCTTGCCGTGTTAGATCCGCCTGTGGTATTACTATATAGTGAATAAGAACCGTTTGCCATATTGGCCCCACCCGTGGTGTTGTTAGATAGTGCATAATAACCACTTGCAGCATTATAGCTACCCGTAGTATTTTTGGATAGCGAAGCATAACCGCTTGCCGTATTGCTTGCACCCGTAGTGTTGTTGCCTAGTGAATTAAAGCCGCTTGCTGTATTAGCTACACCCGTGTTACTGCTTAGCGAATTATAGCCAATACCTACATTGGTTGGATTTGTATTCACCAAGCCGGCTCTGTAACCCAAAAATACGGAACCGGTGTCTATACATCCGGCTTGCATATTATTTACCCTAAATTTCAAACTCTTTAGGTCGGTGGTGCCTATAAAATTGATAGAAGTATCCGTACCGGCGTTACCGAGTAAATCCCATTTGTTATTTAAGCCGGGAGTAGGCCCAAAAGTACCGCTACCCAGCAAAACATCACTGCTATTTCCGGTAAAGTTAGTTATGGCTAAATCACCGGTGTTAGTTGTTCGTAAAATAGATCCGTAAACATTGGAGATGTAGTTTTCAAAACGTACTGTTCCCGTAGTGTGTAGCTGGGCAGCAGGGTAGCTTGTCCCAATCCCTACTTGTCTTGTATCATCAACGATAAAGGCTGTTGTGCCGTTACCTTGCACCTCAAAGTCTCCGGTAGAGGATAGGTTAAAAATAGTGTTGTTATAGCCATTGTTTTCAAAAGTTAAGGTATTATCGTCTTGGATTATCGTTGTATTAACTGTTAAGTTTCCTCCTAACTGCACATCGAAACCGGATAAGGTTAGTCCGTTGCTGGCTGTGGTAGATTCTCCGGACGGTAAAGTTTCCCAAGAAAGGTTTCCTACGCCGTCATTCATTAAATAGGTATTAGCGACTCCCTGGCTGGCCGGAAAATTGGTGGGTACATTGTTTATTTTAACAATATTACCTGTATTATTTACTTGAAATTTTTCTGCAACTGAAAACTTCTGGGTAGGTGCAGTTGTGCCAATTCCTACGTTGGCATTATTTCCCAATACTAAGCTATTTGATTGTGATACTGCTGCATTTGCTCCGATAGCCGTAGCGTTAGTTAGGTTAGGGCTGGCAACGTTTGAACTATAACCAATGGTAGTATTGTAACTTCCAACTACATTGCTAATCATAGCATTATCTCCCATAGCTGTATTGTAGCTTCCTGAAGTATTTCCTGATAACGTATAGGCACCGGCTCCAACATTGGAAACCCCATTATCATTTAAAAGCAGGGTATAAGGTCCCAATGAAACATTAAAAGACCCCGTTGTATTAAAATATAGTGCTTCGTGGCCAATAGCTGTGTTTTCATTTCCGGTAGTATTAGTGAATAAGGACTTATCTCCAAAAGCACTATTTTTGTATCCAGTTGTGTTCTTGTAAAGACTAGAGTTCCCTACTGCTACATTTGTATCTCCCGAAGTATTAAAGTTTAAGGTACCAAAACCAACTGCTATGTTACCGTTTCCGGAAACATTTGAACGAAGTGCCCACACACCAATAGCTGTGTTTACGTCGCCTGTTTCATTTAATTCTAATGAACGTAATCCAATAGCCGTGTTATTGTTACCGCTTATATTTGAAAACATTGAACGTTGGCCTAATGCTGTATTATTAATTCCTGTACTATTTGTCAGAAGAGATGAGCTACCCACAGCAGTATTATTACTTGCTGTGGTGTTGTTTCGCAGTGATTGATAGCCTACTGCCGTGTTGTTGCCACCTGTTGTGTTACTTTGCAACGATTGGTAGCCTAAAGCATTATTGTTAGCACCAGTTGTGTTGGTTTGCAATGATTGGTAGCCTAAAGCATTATTGTTAGCACCAGTTGTGTTGGCTTGTCCTGCACTATTTCCAACAAATACACTGAATCGGTTTGCGGAAGAATCTTGATTTGCACCGGCATTTTGCCCTAAAAATACGGATTGGGCACTATTAAAAACTTCTATTTGACCCTTGGTGGTAAACCGAAATCTATTTGTATTATTGTTTTTCATCATGATGGCCTTGTTATCGGTAGTCCCGATAAAATGTGTTCCGGGGTTTGTACCGGCGTTACCGAGTAAATCCCAGCTACTGCCGCCGCCGGATGGTGCCCAACTGAGATTTCCGCTGCCGTCATTTTTTAAATAGGTATTAGCAGCACCTTGCGCCGCCGGAAAATTGGTGGGTACGTCGTTTATTTTTAGGATATTACCGGTAGCATTCACTTGAAACTGAGAACTTGCTCCCACCGAAAAACGATTGGTAGGAATTACTGTACCTATACCCACATTTCCGGTAGGTGAAATAGAAACACGGGTTGCCCCATTATTCCCAATGTGTAGGTAGGTGTTTTCATAGCTCAATATACCTGTGGAAGAGTTGTTTGCATACATCGTTAAACCGTCTGTGGTAGTGGTTCCCGTAGCTGTCCCAGCAGTAAGACGAACTGAACTCTGAGTGTTAGCTATATCATTTATATGCAATATATCCAAAAAGGTAGCTATTCCTATCCCTACGTTTCCGGTTCCATTCACAAATATACCTTCGTTATCTCCGTCTCCGCTTAGATAGTTGTTATCTAATGCTATATTTTGGGTAGCTGTATGGTCGCCCAGATTATCTCCGGAACCGGATCCCATAGTTACCCAACCAAAAGTATTATCAAAATATTCAAACTGATTTATATCTGTGTTGAATATCAGCAAGCCGGTTGCCGGAGATGCTATTCCGGATCGGGCTGAAGTGGTCATTCGAGGCACTAAAATACCCTTATCGCCTGACTGAATATCCAGCATAGCAGAGGCATCAGGGGTGAGTGTGCCAATGCCTACCTGCGCAGATACTTGTATAGCAAAACAAATTGACAGCAAAGCAATCTGTAAATACTGTAAAGGAGAGTTGTATTTCATCGGACTAATAGTATATTAACGCAATATTACGTATTTTCCCGAATAAATGTTGTGATATTTAAGTGTATTTTTTTAAAAGTATCATACACAACCAAAAATTTAGCTTTAAATATTTCCTAATAACACTTAATTACCCACAGTTACCTCACATCTGTTGGTATTACTTTGGGGTATGAGTTGGCTTCTTAGGCGGAGGAGTTGTTTTAGAGTTTCCAGATTTGGGAGTTGAGGAATTGGTCTTGGGTTTATCTGATTTAGGAGTTGGGGGATTGGTCTTAGGTGTTTCTGGTTTAGGAGTTGAGGAATTGGTCTTAGGTGTTTCTGATTTAGGAGTTGGGGAGTTGGTCTTAGGTGTTTCTGATTTGGGGGTTGGGGAATTGGTCTTAGGTTTATCTGTTTCGTTGTTTTTTTCATTGGTTTTGGGTTGTGATTTAGGTTGCTTTACAGGCTCTTCTTCCACAACATCTTCTTCGACCTCTGTTTCTTCGGAATATTCATCGGGGCCGGTTTCTCCACGCTGTTTTCGTTCTGCTTGTTCTTTTTTTCTAATTTCTTCCCATTCATTAAAGCGGCGTTGTGCTTCTTCTTTTATTTCCTGATTAACCGCATTTTGTGCAACGCTTTTCATGGTTTCTAAGGCTTGGAACTTTTCCCCTAACTGATAATAAGATTCAGCCATCAAGATAAAAGCGCGGGCTTTCCATTCATGATATTGTACATAATTATTTTTTAAGTATATCACAGCATTTTTAACTTGCTCATATTGCTTTTGGTCAAGCAAGATTTTAGATATAAAATACTGTGATTCAGCTCCGAATGCGTTCTTGGAGTCTTTTTCTACTTCTGTAAATAGCTTCATGGCTTCATCTGATTTTCCTAAGAAATATTGGGCTTTTCCCAATAAGACTTTTGCGCGTGTTTTTGAATATTGGGTAATATTTTCATGCACTACAAGCGCATTAAATATTGCCGCAGCTTCTGAATACTGCTGATTTGCAAGATACGCTGTACCTAAGCCAAATTGTGCGTTCATTTTATCTGTTGTTCCGGAAGCTAAACTATCAAACCGTTGATAGACTTTTACGGCTTCTGGGTACTTTTTTTGGCGCATTAAAATTTCGCCGGCAGCCTTAGCGGCTAAAATCCCCTCATCTTCTGATTTATTTGAGCTATAAACCTGCTCATAGTCTGACAAAGCTTTTTCATATTGCCCTAACTTTTCGTAACAATCTCCGCGAGTGTAGTAAACCTCCCAAATGTATTCACCCTTAGGGTAATCTTTGACGTAATTAGTAAGCTGGATAATTGCATTTTCGTAGTCATCTGAAGAATATCTGTCTTTTGCATTGTTAAATACAATATCCTCTAATTCTGACTTTGCTACGGGGTTCTTTTCTCTATATTGCTGATAAACCCGATTGTAATCTGCCGGGGATAAAATGTTGCTTAAACCATCTAATGCAATTTTAACTGCGTGAGTAGCATTACCATATTCAAATAATACGATTTTAAAATAGTTTGTAGCAGCTGCTTCATCTTTTGAGTTAAATGCCGATAATGCTAAGTAGGCATAAGCCATAGGAATCCATTGACTATTGGGATAATCAGCTATCAGCATTTTCCCGTAATGGGTGGCCTGCGGATAGTCATTTAGCCACGTAAGATACGTTACAGCTAACTGCTCAATAGCTTGTGGACGATAAGTAGATGATTTGTAGTTATTTACAAGACGAACTAATGCTTCAGTGGCATTATTGTATTTAGAAAGCCGCAAATAGCATATCCCAATCTGATACAATGCGTAATCTACTCCTTGTAAATTTAGC
Organism: Bacteroidia bacterium; assembly: GCA_026932145.1. NCBI lineage: Bacteria > Pseudomonadati > Bacteroidota > Bacteroidia > Bacteroidia bacterium. The sequence continues at coordinate 6,758 of JAIXKT010000045.1, read as the reverse complement.
TGAACAGAATATTGATATTCCTGAATAGCATCTGAATATTTTTTTTGAATAAATTGGCAATCGCCGGCACGTAGCCGAGCATCAGCAATCATTTCCGTAAGGTTATTGTTTTTTAAATTTGCAAACTGCGTAAAATTAGTATAGGCTTTGGTGTATTTTTTTTGCTTCATCTGAACCCATGCTAAACCATATAAGGTTTGTGGATAATATGTATCTTGGTTTGCAGATGAAGATTTTAGAAAATCTTGATAAGCATCTTCGGCATTTACGTATGCTTGGTCACGCGTAAGTGCTTCGGCATACCAATACCTTGAGGCAAAAGTCAGCTCCGGATTAACAGCAATAGTTATCGCTTTTTTAAGATAACGTTTGGCAGAATCTGCCACCCCTCGTGATAGCAAATCTAACCCAAAATAATAGCAAACTCGCTGATATGCCTCTTTCGTACGGTTATCTTTTAATGGTGATGCCTCAAAATTAACTACAGAAAGTACATAATTTCTTGAATATAAATATATTTCTCCTAAAAAACCAACTATTTCACCGTTCATTTCACCGTTAGGATACTGCTTTATATACCTTTGAAATGCGCTAAGAGCTTCTTCATAATATCGGGTTTCCATAGATAATTTCCCGTATTGATAAAGAGAATTAGATTGAATATCAGGCTGAAAAGTTTCTTCAGATGCTCTTTTAAATGCCAAACGGGCTTCTTCTTTTTTATTTTGATTGAGCAAGCAAAAACCCAAATAATAAGAGGCAGTTTGGCCGGCTTCATCTGATTGGGCAGCATTTTTCTGTAACCACTCCGAAGCCTCCGGATACCTCTTTTCCTGAAATAATGCGTAGCCTAACAAGTAATTTGTAGCAGCATTTTGCGGGCTGCCTTGCAAAAATGGAATGGATTCTTTGTACTCTTTTTGGTAAAACAAGGACGTTCCAACAAGTAAGTAAACACTTGATTGGTTTTCTAATGAGTCGTTACTGAGTAATTTTTTACCATAAGTACCCAGTTCTTCATAGCGTTTTGCTTGAAGCAGACAAGTTGCTATGTATAAAGGCACTTTTGCACCATAAGTAGGGCTGTTTTCTACTGACCGAAACGCATTTAGCGCTTCCGAATATCGTTCTTGTTGATACTGAACAACGCCCAAGTAATACGCAGCAGACTCTTTAAAGGGAGAATTTCCATTTTTTACTTGACTAAAAGCTGTTTCGGCAGGTTTCAACTGCTTCGTTTGAAATTGGCAATAACCACGCATAAAGACAGCTTCTTGCCTTAAATCTTCTGCCAGCTCACGCCGCTCAATTTCCTCTAAAACCGGTAAAGCATCCGGATATTTCCTCTTGATAAATAATAACTTACCGAGGAAAAAACGTGCTTCATCTTGATGTGCATGAAACGGAAAATCATATAGAAAATGCTCTAAAAGGCTTTCAGCATTGTTGCGAAGCAAATGATAACTACAAACAGCATGATAAAAACGCACATTGGGTATCAAATCATTAACTGCCTCCGGATAAAATTGGATATTTCCTAAAAAAACTTCAAACTGCTTTTGGGCTGCACTGTATTTTCCTTTGTAAAAGAGTTCTAAGGCATCTGAATAAGTTGTTTTATCATTTGTTTGCGAGGGTAACTGCCCAAATCCCGTGAATATAGATAAGCACCAGTAACTCACCCAAATAGTTACAAAATAACTGAGCTTAAGTCGCTTCATAGCGCAAAGTTATAAGCTACATATAGGAAGTTTTAAAATTTGGGGATAATTTAATGCAATAGCCAAAAGGAATTTAAGGTGTGGAAATAAACTTGTAGAAAAAGTATTTTCCGGTCAATGAGATTGCCCAAGTTGGTTGGATATGATTACTTTTGCATAGTGAAACCGGGTTTATTAGTAATTCTTCCGACTTACAAGGAGCGTGAGAACGTTGCTAATATGATTCATGCTATCTTTAGCTTACCGGAACCATTTCATCTGCTTGTAGTTGATGATAACTCGCCGGACGGAACGGCCAAAATTGTTGAAGACCTACAAAGCCAGTTTTCAGATAGGCTATTTTTGGTAAAAAGATCTGGAAAATTGGGTTTAGGAACAGCTTATATTCATGGTTTTCGGTGGGGAATCGAACGGAATTATGAATATATGTTTGAAATAGATTGTGATTTCAGCCATAATCCGGTAGATTTAGTTCGGTTATTATCTGCTTGCCGAGAAGACGGCTACGATTTAGCCATCGGATCTCGATATGTAACAGGAGTAAACGTTGTAAACTGGCCAATGGACAGAGTTCTAATCAGTTATTTTGCAAGCGTTTATGTTCGGTTTATTACTGGTATGAAACTTCGGGATACAACCGCCGGTTTTAAATGTTATCGCACAACGGCTCTCCAAAAAATATTAACAAAACCCATTCGCTTTATCGGCTACGCCTTCCAGATTGAAATGAAGTTTAAAGCATGGAAATTTGGGCTGAAAATCAAAGAAGTTCCCATTATTTTTACAGACCGTTCTGCCGGAGACTCCAAAATGAGTAAAGGAATTATTCGTGAAGCTGTTTTTGGGGTCATTGTATTAAAGATCTTATCTTGGTTTCAAAAGTGGGATTAGAACCATTTGTTTTAGCCATAGAAACGGCTAGCGAAACGTGTTCCGTAGGCGTTTTTGCCGGCGAAAATTTAGTGGCTATACAAGAGATTTTTTTGCCTCAAATGCACGCAAAAATGCTAACGACTTTAATTCAATCCGTTATGGATGTAATTAGCTTGCCTTATTCTCAACTTTCGGCTGTTGCTATTAGTGCCGGCCCTGGTTCTTATACCGGCTTACGTATCGGAACCAGTACCGCCAAAGGAATATGCTTTGCGCATAGCATCCCTCTGATTCAAATACCTACCTTAACCGGAATCGCTTGGCAGGTTTCCCCAATAGCAAATTTATTCCCAGAATGTAAAATCGGGATACTATTAGATGCCAGACGTATGGAAGTTTATGCACACTTTTTTTCTAAAGAAATTGTCCCACAAACACCTAAGCCTCAACCTGTTATCATCAATCAGGCAACAATTCAGCATTGGAACGCTTCATCACCAACCATTTTAGCCGGATCCGGTGTTGCCAAAATACAGCCGCTAATAAAAGCTAACGCTAATTTACTTCTTTTACCACCAATAAATTGCAGTGCAAGAAGCTGGGGAAAACCAATATTCCAAGCATGGCAGCAACAAGATTTTGTGGATTTAGATACTTTTGAACCCGAATATCTGAAACCCGTTATGCCAACTATAGAAAAGCCAAAACTACCTTCATAGAACGAAAAAACTGATTATCAATATTTTATTTTAAAAATTTCTATTCGATTTATGTAAAATCCTATGCCAAGTGTTTTAATTATTGATGACGAGCGCAGCATCCGAAATACAATCAAAGATATTTTGGAGTACGAAAACTACGAGGTAGATACTGCCGCAGACGGAGAAGAAGGGCTGCAAAAAATATTAGCCAAACAATATGATGCGGTGCTGTGTGATGTAAAAATGCCGAAGTTAGATGGCTTAGAGGTGCTATCACGCGCACGTGAAGCCCAACCTGATGTTCAGTTTATCATGATTTCAGGCCACGCAAATATCGAAACAGCGGTAGAGGCTACCAAAAAAGGGGCTTTTGATTTTATAGAAAAACCTCCGGATTTAAATCGCTTATTAGTAGCTCTTAGGAATGCACAAGACAAATCTCATTTGGTAACCGAGACGCGCGTTCTGAAAAAGAAAATCTCTAAATCCCATGAAATTATCGGGCAGTCAATTGCTATTACTAAAATATTAGAAACCATAGAAAGAATTGCACCTACCGATGCACGGGTGCTGATAACCGGAGGCAATGGAACCGGAAAAGAATTAGTAGCCCACAGAATTCACGAAAAAAGTTTGCGCGCACATAAACACCTTGTTGAAGTAAATTGCGCCGCTATCCCATCAGAATTAATTGAAAGTGAATTATTTGGGCACGAAAAAGGTTCATTTACCAGTGCTGTTAAACAGCGAATCGGTAAGTTTGAACAAGCCCATGAGGGCACTTTATTCTTAGATGAAATCGGTGATATGTCCCTCTCGGCGCAAGCAAAAGTGCTGAGAGCCTTACAAGAAAACAAAATTACCCGCGTAGGCGGGGAAAAAGATATTTCAGTAAACGTGAGGGTTATTGCCGCCACCAACAAAGACTTACGTAAAGAAATTGAACGCGGAAACTTTCGCGAAGACCTATTTCACCGGCTAAATGTAATCCCAATTCAAGTGCCTTTACTCCGTGAACGAAAAGAAGATATACCGATTTTGTGCCAATACTTCCTGAATCGAATTTGCACAGAATACACTTTTCAACCTAAGACCTTTACTCCGACTGCAATTTCAATACTAACTGCTCTCGAATGGAGCGGAAATATCAGAGAATTACGCAATGTGATAGAACGACTGGCAATTTTAAGTGAAAAAGAAATCACAGAAAACGACATTTACACATACGTAATCTCTAAAAATGAAGTAGTTAAGACTTCAACAGATTCATTTTTTGATAAATTCACCTCCTTCCAGAGTTTTAAAGACGCAGCAGAAAAAGAATTTATACGCAGAAAATTAGAAAAAAATAGCTGGAACGTTACCAAAACAGCCGAAGAAATAGAAGTTCAGCGCAGCCACCTATACTCAAAAATCGAAAAATACGGATTCCAACGTGGTGCAGACGTAGAAAACCCATAAGAGCAAAGACACCTTCTCAACCCTGAGTACGTAAAAAATACTCATTAAGCATACTTTTTTTCTTGGATATATTGATTTTATAGATATTTTCGCAGTCTTGCTAAATTATCTATCAATCTTATGAGAATAACACAAAGTTTATTCAAGCTACTATTTTTCACGCTTTTGATAAGTTTGTTTCTTATTAAGGGATCGTTCCATTCAAATGCGCAGAGAAATTGGTCTCCCGTAGAGGAAAATGAAATTCCGAATAAGATTCTCCAAAAAATGAAGGAGATTTATACCAACCCTTCCAGTATTCGTTGGGGGATGCGTTACAAAGGCAGAGAATTGATTTACCACGCCAGCGGCATGAATGACGGAAGCACTTTTAGCGTTACGTTTGACGGGCAGGGCGAAGTAATCGGCTCTGTTCAAAAGGTTGGACAAGCCCAAGTACCGGAATCTATTCTTAAAGATAGCAAACAAATAGAATCTCAAGGCTGGAAAACGCAAGAAGTTTATCGCAACCAACTACAAAAAAAAGGGAGCACTTATCGAGTATTTTTCTACAATGAATCAGGAGATCTAATGAAAAAAACTTACGATAGTACCGGAAAGGAAAAAGAAACGAAAACAGTAAAAAAGAAAAAAGGAGATAAAGGTATCCAACCTTCACATTAATTTTTTAATCCTAATAATCAGTAATAATAAAATAATATGTCAAGAAAAATTTTAGGATTAGCGGCATTAGTATGGCTGTTTTCCTTTCAGATAAATAGAGCTCAGATTGTTGGAGAAAGAGCTGTTGGGATAACTGTTTCAGTAGGTAAGGGTTGCAAAGGGTTTAGCTACCGTTATGTGTTTGCACACCACGGTTCTTTGGAGCTAAAGTTGGGCGTTTCTCGTAGTTTTGTTACAGACAAAGCTTCGTCAGATTATGGAAAAGGCTTTTTTAGCACAGGTTCTACACTGTTGGGCGTATCGTATCAACCATTCCTTTTTCCGGGAAAGAGAAGAAATGGGTCGGCTCTTTATGGAAATATTGGTATCCATGCACGGATTCATCATAACCGTAAAGCCTTTAAGTTTGTGGATCCCGAAAACAAAACAAGTCTCTGGATAACTCCCGACATCTATGTTGGTGCAGGATATTTATGGGAAGTATTCGACTTTTTAGAGGTATTTCTCGAATCTGATATTGGATATTACAACCCAGATTCTGGCATAACTGTTTCTGACGGAAACTCATCTTACCAAAAAAACGACACCTATACTTTTTACAATGATGTTATACTTGGGTTTCGTATTAGGCTGAATTAGTGAAAGTTATAGCCTTTCGTAAGGCTGAAAAATAAACCCATTTTGATAGAAATAAGTAGCAGTAACCGATAAAGTTACTGCTACTTATTTCTATCATTATCATTCGTAACACAATGGCTACTTGATTGTGGTTCAGAAAGTATGAAAACTATGATTTCGTTGGTGAATCACTATTGTAATCCAGTAGCGTCCGACAAAAGTATAATTCTCGAATATTTGGTTTGTAATAAATTGATTATATGCAAGTTATATTAATTCGTTGGTATTTTTAGAAAAGTGAGCCCCCATAGCTGAATAGATTAAGTTCAGGCGGTTTGGTCAAAGGCTTTAGCCAATCCTGCTCAGGATTTTCCAAAAATCTCACCAAATGTAGATAGTTGAACAAATGAATACGGCAAAAACTAACTAAATTGGAAAATGACCAATTGCGCTTTAACTGCTTTTGAATGACTGTAAGCAGTAGATTTACTATCAATGTACAATAAATTTGTATTTTGATGGCGTTTTCATTGTCACCTAAAAAATATTTCAATGGAAAATTCTGTTTTAGCTGTTTGAAGAGCAGTTCTATCTGCCAACGGAGTTTGTAGATGGCTGATACCAAATCAGGTCTCATATCAAAAAGGTTGGTAAGGAACTCAAATTCTCCTGACTTCATCAATAGGACACCCAAAAGTTCAAAACAGTGCTAATAGCCATT